>JASFYZ010000163.1:0-14082 GCA_045046665.1 Desulfobacterium sp. | reverse complement strand
AACTCAAAGGGACAGTCACTATTACTCGTGTGATGCATCTTGCTCTTATACCAAAATCAATTATTATCTTTGCTCAGGTTAATAAGTTTGCGTTCCTTAGTCCAAAACCATGGTAAAAAATACGTAGCTAAATTTTCATCCAGCACTGATCTGTACAGCGTTGTTAAAGCCGAATTCATCGCCATGCGACTGGCTGAATTGGCCGGGTTGAATGTTGCGCCAGTGAAACTGGCAAAAGCGGCTAATAGAGACGTCCTCCTGATCGAGCGCTTTGACCGCGTTGCAAAAGGTGACAAGTGGACACGAAAGGCCATGGTCTCTGCTCTAACCCAGTTTGGCTTGGGTGACATGATGGTGCGGTACGCCAGCTATGAAACGTTATCCGAGATTATCCGCCACCGTTTTACCAGTCCAAGGCATACACTGAAAGAGCTGTTTTCCCGACTTGCCTTTAATATTCTGTGCGGTAACACCGACGATCATGCTCGGAACCATGCGGCCTTTTGGGATGGTAAAGCGCTAACACTGACACCTGCTTATGATATTTGTCCTCAAGGCCGCACAGGCAATGAGGCTTCATAGGCCATGCTCATATCTGGCAACAACAATCTGAGCAGGCTCAAGACATGCCTTGAGACCGCACACAATTTCCTTCTTTCTGAGAAAGAAGCCCACGAAATATTCGATAGCCTGATTGCCTCAATCGAACAACATTGGGAAATCATCTGCGAAGAAGCTGGGTTGAATGAGGTGGATAAGCAGCTTTTTTGGAGACGACAGTTTCTAAACCCCTATTCGGTTGAATAATAGTCATCACCCTTGTTGAGTCCGGGGGCAATATGAATTTTAACAATTTATATGAACCGGTCGAACCGGTTATTTGGGTGTTAAAGAGGAAATATGAAACAGACAGATCGAATCAGAGAAATTCTTGATGAAATAGACGTTTCGTCAGCGACATCAGACGTCCAAGCTTTCGCAGCAAATTTCAACGCGCTTGAATTGCCCGATCTGATCTGTTCTGTCATCGATTTCTTACAACCAGCGCTCTATCCCTATGAAGCTGCCGTGTACTGGCACCTTTTCCGTAAGGCCATTCTTGGAACAGGAACACAGTACACCTGTGTAAGCGTTCGAGGAATGATGCAAGGTGTAGTCACGTCTTCAAGCGGATAATCAGATGGCCTGGGCTATGGCGCAGTTCAAAAAGCCCTTCAAGGTTTGGAGAAAAAGGAGCTCTATCCAAAGCGGGTGATACAAACCGTGAAGGGATTCTGTACAAAGTCCATCTTCCTGAAGAAATATCATTCTGTCAGGAAAAAATGAAACACACTCAAAAGACAGAACCTGATGAGATTGACACAAAGACAGAACTTGATTTTTACAACGTCAGGGAGAACCGTATCAAGGTGTTCGAGCGGGATGATTACAAGTGTCATTGTTGTAGGAAACAACTGACACGGTTCAATGCAACTCTCGACCACTTACAACCTTTTAAGGCTCTCCTATAGGGGGCAATGATTTGCACATTGCCGGTCATGCCCGAAGTGAATCTTTGATCCTGGTCACAAATAACATGCGGGAGTTTGTGAGAGTCGGAGGCTTACGATTAGAAAACTGGATTGAATCAAAATAAGGGGCTACCCACTTAAGGCGGGACAGTTTTTAAAATCAAGCTTCTTGGGAGGCCTTAAATTGAAGGGTTGCAAGTAATCTTTCCACATAAAAAGTCTTGAAAACATCCCGGCTTAAGCAGGTAGCCATATTGTGCTTGACAAAAGTGCATACATAGTTCGATTCATTCGGGGGGCGGTATTTAAAGCTGGAGTCATCATAAATCCTTTGTTAAAAGTTGAGTTTGGTGATTCAACTTTATCACAAAAGATTGATATTTCCAGCCTGTTTTACCGTCCCCAAAATCCGTTATAATCAGTAAATATATCCTGTTTTGTTTACGCTAAAATTACTTGGAATATTGATCCTCATTAACATGCTCCATCCATTTCACAGTTGAATCGTTCCGGGGTTCGGAAATGGCCACATGGGACATTGCACTGTCAGGAGCTGCGCCGTGCCAGTGACGTTCATTGGCCGGAATCCAGACTACATCACCGGGAAGAATCTGTTCAATAGTCTCTCCCTCTGACTGGACCAGGCCGCGTCCGGAAATGACAATCAAGGTCTGTCCAATGGGGTGGGTATGCCAGGCGGTCCGTGCCCCGGCCTCAAAATTGACAATTCCGCCGCCGTAGCTGTGTGTTGCTTGGGATGCAAATCTGGATTCCACCGTGGCAATTCCCGTGAAATGATCAGAAGCAGCCTTTACCGGCGTGCCTTTCTTGAATACCTTCAGGGCAGTGGGGCCGACAGGTGAGAGGGATTTTCCCAGCACCACCCCCAGCACCTGATTTGCCCTTTGCGCCGTATCAACATCTATGTTGTCTTTTAGAACGGAAATGAAATCTTTGAGCTGGGTTTCACTGTAGCCCATGCGCATTGCGATCCCAAGATGCCCTTTGAGCTGAGGCTCGGTTCCTGTCATGGCGGATAGAATGCTTATGGTCACAAGTTCGCGTTTTTGACGGCTTAAAATATCCCGTACAAAAATATCAGCAAACAGATGTTCAACCAAAAATTTGTCAATGATCGGTGTAAAGACAGGGTAACCGCTGGTACGCTTTGATATATCCCTTCCCACAAGATTGTTCCTGACTTTATGACCATAGGTATTGGGGTCATAATCAGAGGGCCTGGGGGTTGCTTCCCTGCCAATTGTATCCTTAATCCCCTTTGCCTTACGGTCCTCCATAACAGATATGAAGGTGTTTATGCCGTTCAGTGCCCGGGGAAACCCGGCATAGGCATAGAGATGGACAAAGATTTCCTTGATTTCGTTCACCGTTAACCCCACCTCCAGCCCCTTTGCAAGGCTGATTTTCAGCTTGCTGATTTCCCCTGTGGCTGTGAAGGCTGCGATGGGGACAATGGATTGATCCTTTTTGCTCAAGCCGTTGCGGTTTTGGGCCAGGGAGTCAGTGGCCAGGCAAAACAAAGCCAGAAAAACGGCTACCGCAATTTTTGTAAGTTTTGGTTTCATGGGATTCCTTTATATCGTGGATTGGTTTTCAGCAGGCTGGTATCAGACATGCTGCCGTGTTTTTTAGTTCAACCCTCTGTCTTCTAAAAATTTGTACATGAGGTCGGCAATTTCCAAACGCTGCCATGGGGATGCCGACCGCCGTAAGCGTGCCTCCGGAACTGGGCATGGGAGCGGGGATCTCATTTTTTGGAAAGACAAATCCGCTGCCCGGCTCAAAGGATACAACAGCCTTGATGCTCTGGTTTTTCAGAACAGTGAGCCATCCCATGCCGCCGCTGTGTGAATGAGTCACCAGAACTCCGGGGCCTGTTTTGTCGAATATTGCCGACACTGCCTCGACATTTTTATTGAGATCAATTGGACCTGTGTCTGGTGTCATCTGGCGAAAATACTGCTCAACAGATTCCGCATCCTGAGGAAACTGTACCCCAGGGAAAAAATTCGGCCAAACGCCTACCCTGAAGATATTGAACCACCTTTGATCCTGGGTTACAGGGTCTAGGGAGACTGGCTCAGTACTCTGGCCTGCATTTCCCCTCCGGGGCTGATCAATAGTGTAAACAGGGAACCTGCGTCTGAGAAAAATATTCTGAAACCCTTCCCGTCCGTCCGGTGTGGTTTCCCAGGTTTTTGAAGACTGGCCGTATCCGTGCCAGAGAACCAGAGGCATTTTCCGGGCATTTTCCGGGATCTGATAAAACACATAGGCGTGATCTCCGTGCAATGTCTGACCGTCCGGGACTGTCAGCTTCTTGGGATCAAAGGTGCCCGGAGTTTTGATGACAGATCCGCTGGTGAAAAAGCTTCCCTGCTCCTGAATCACCAGCGGGGTCGTCCGGGTATCGGCTGTGGCAAGTGTTGATGCCAGCAGGCAGATAACGGCCAGCATGGAAATGCTGCCTGTTCTTTTAAGCTTCATGGTTAAATCTCCTGTTAAACATTTTTTTATATGAAAGTCTCAATAAGCTATTGAGTTACTTTTGTTTTTCGTTGTGGGTCGAGTCTGGGTGCTGATAGGCCAGACCAAGCCATGGCTGTTATAAGGTCCTGTTATAATAGATGAAGATAAGGTGAATCCGGTATACCATTTCTCCCTGTTTTTTGCCTAATTCTCCGATTGTCCGGGGGATGAGGTTGTAAAGCAATCATGGGGTATGGTATCATCAAATAAAAAGAACAAGGAGAATGATCATGCCCCGGACCAGCACATTACCCCAAGAAAATCCTGAGGAATATGGAGAGGTACAGGAGGCCCTGGCAGAAAAAATAGCCAGAAGCCTTACCCACACGAACCGTCTGGAAACCGATGTCCCTGGCCTTTTATTCAGCAAATACGAAGGGCCCACAGAGCCGGTCGGTTATATGCATAAACCAAGCATATGTATGGCACTTCAGGGGGTAAAACGTATTCTTCTGGGAGAAGAGTCTTATGTATATGGCACCTACCATTTTCTGCTGACCTCAGTTGATCTTCCGGTCATGGTGCAGGTTCTGGAGGCAAGCCCCGAGGTCCCTTATCTTGGCCTGGTGTTGAATATAGACCTTAAAATGGTGTCCCAGATGATGGTGGATTCCAGCCTGCCATTGCCCCGATTGCGGCAGGCTGGCCGGGGAATGGTCGTGAGCAAAAGCGATGTGAAACTTTTAAATGCCTTTCACCGCCTGGTCGATCTGCTGGATTCCCCGGATGACATTCCGGTTTTATCTGCCCTGATCCAGCGCGAGATTGCGTACCACCTGCTTGTGGGCGACCAGGGGAACCGGTTGCGCCAGATGTCTGTCGCCGGAAGCCACAGCCATCAGATCGGAAAATCTGTCCAGTGGCTCAAGAAGAATTTCACCAAACCCCTTCGAGTGGATGATCTGGCAGAGCTTGCCGGAATGAGCTCCTCTACCTTTCACCAGCATTTCAGGTCATTGACGGCCATGAGCCCTTTGCAATACCAGAAATGGATGCGCCTGCATGAGTCCAGGCGTCTGATGCTCACAGAGCGCCTGGATGCTGCAACCGCAGCCTTTCAGGTCGGGTATGAAAGCCCGTCCCAGTTCAGCCGTGAATACAGCCGCCTGTTCGGGGCACCGCCCCTGCGGGACATCAGGAACCTGACACAGGCCGCTGCCCACTAGTATTCATACGAAGAACGCTGTCGGCTCATTTCATCTGTTTTTCCCAGAATTGGACCGCCCGGTCTGTCCACCCGTTGGCGACTGTGCCTTCGCCAAGTCCAAACCCGTGGGGCAGCTCATTAAAAATTTCTATCTGCGCATCCGTTCCATTTGCCTTTATCCGTTTAATGCGGCTCTCCATGACACGATAGCTTGCAATACCGTCGCCTGTGCCCACACAGGCATAGGTCGGCGGTTCCTTTACGTTCACCTCGGAAAGCCCCGTATATTGCATGATGACAGCTCCCGGTCTGGGATATTGTACTTCTCCGAAGGCGGCTGTCCCGTATGATCCAAGCCATGCCGCCATCCGCGCGCCTGCCGAACCGCCCCACAGGGAATAGTCCGTTTTATCCACTCCAAGCTCATGGGCATGTTTATGAATATACGCTATGGCCCTGGCAAGATCTTCACAGGCCGTCCGTGCGCCCGGACGGTAAATCAATGCGAATGCATTATATCCCTTTTTCGATAACTCCAACGCATGGGGAAAGCTGTCATGCATGGCTCCCACATATATAAAGCCACCGCCTGCATTGACTATGGCGAATTTCGCTCCCCGTTTCCCCCGGAAAAAGAAAAGTCCCGTATTTTTTTTGGCAGAATCATCGGATTTTTCTTTATTCGTGTAGATGTCATAAAAAATCTGTTCGCCTGCTTCAGCTCTTGTTTTCATATAGTTGGCGATTTTAACGGTACTGTCCAGATTTACATAGTTGTACCAGGGCAGGATGCTATCGACCTCGCGCAGAGTCCGACTTTTGTTAATTGTCATGTGGGCCGGGAAAATCAATCTTCCGTATTCTTTAAAGGAAGGATCATCAATGACATCCCATATTTTTGTATCCGCTGTATATATCATATTCCCTTTTGCCGCTGACGCATCTTTAAATGCTGTCATATTCGCCATGGCCCCAGATCTATATTCTATATTTGTATCGTATTTTCCTTCGCCGGTTTTATTGTCTGTTTCTACTCTCAATAAGGGCGTATTTTCATCCGCCGTAATTATACTGCTTCCCGTAATGTGACCAATTAATATCAAAGATATGATCATTAATGTGATATGAATTTTCTTCAAAATTGGTTTTTTCATGATTGATTATTTCCTGCTTTACTTATCCGATATCTTAAGCGGAGCCGTGCCTTCGAAGGTCACAGAAACCTCATACAGCAGATCACGTATTTTTAAATTTTGAGGGCAATTTTTTTCGCACAACCCGCATTGAATACATTCGGAAGCCTTACCGTGAGTCTGTGTCAGATTCATATAGTAAACAGACTGATTTGACATATAGCTGGAATTTTTCAGGCGTTTTAAGTTGTTATAAAGGGTGAAGTAATCCGGTATAGCGATATTTTCAGGGCAATCGGTCGTACAATATCGGCATGATGTGCATGCTATGGCCGTTCGGGAACGGATCATTTCCGCAGCCTTCTCAAGCATGGTTGCCTCCTGCGGGGTAAGAGGAGTAAAGTTTTGCATAAAGTCTGTATTCTCTTGCACCTGCTCAAGATCAGACATTCCGCTTAAGACTACGGATACTCCTTCCAGACTTGCCGCAAAGCGGATCGCCCATGATGCAGGGCTGGTTTCCGGACGATAAACACAGAGCATATCCTTAACCTCATCGGGGAGGTTAATCAGTGTACCTCCCTTAACAGGTTCCATAACCACCACGGACTTTCCGTATTTTCGCGCTGCTTCATAGCATTTTTGCGACTGGATACCTGCATCCTTCCAGTCAAGATAGTTAATCTGTAGCTGGACAATCTCTGTTTCCGGATGATCCTGCAAAATTGTCTCCAACACATCCGCTGTACCGTGAAAGGAAAAACCTATATGCCTGACATACCCCTCATCCTTCATCCTCTTGATAAATTCAAAGGTTCCTAAATGCTGCGCAGCCGGATACCATGCCGAACCCATATTGTGAGCCAGATAGTTATCGAAGTAGTCCACGCCGCAGATTTGAAGCTGTTTTTTGAAAAACGGCTCCTGATCCTCAGCTTTATTTATATAATTAAGGGTTATTTTATCGGTCAAAACATAGCTTTCCCGTGGATAACGGTTCACCAGCGCTTCTCGGATAGCAGGCTCACTCATTTCGTCATTATATCTGTGTGCCGTATCAAAATAGGTAAAGCCCCTATCCATATACAGATCAACCATGTTTTTAACTGTTTCCACGTCAACGGTTGACCGGTCATTTTCATCAAGCACAGGAAGCCGCATCAGACCAAATCCTAATTTTTGCATTGCTTATCTCTCTTTCTATATTTTTTTCTCAGCTCATAGGCCTCAGCCATTGCCTCTTTTTAGCAGCGCACTTCCGCCAAACACAGCTGACATTTCCATCTTATTCCTCCGTAATTCAATTCTATAATTTTTTATGAGACCTAACCAGGACAAGCCAGAACCAAAAAGGCTTTGTTAATTCTCTTGCCAAAATAACAAGAAAATAAGAGATAAGAATCTAATGCGGGAAAGCCGCAACCCATGTACCCCTCCTCACTTTCTTGTTTTTTTTGACAGAAACTGAGGAGTAAGGCACTAATATAGCGCAGCTCTGCGCCGTGCGGTATACTGATACTGTCACATTCTTGCCTGATTCTCTTGCTGCGGATAAAAAATTTCACCATCTCAAGAGACCTGGCCTCCGCTTTTTCTTCCTTGTAATCTGTTTGAAAGCCCTCTTTGACAATAAATAGACAGCTCTCGGAGAATCAGGCAATATATAAAGAGGATTGGTCTATCTGTCCTGGCGTTACAGATATATAATCTTTCCATATACAATTTTTGCAACCCCGTGGAAGCCTGGAAGACCCAGCCCTCCACATTTGATGAATACCAATGAATATAATTGAGAATGTTATGAACCACACGATAACTATTGAAAATAACAGCCAGGCTATGTCTGCCATACTATTTATGTCCATTCTCGGGGCATTGATGGCATTTACCTCATTGTCAACGGATATTTATCTTCCGGCAATGCCGGCAATGGCAAAGGAGTTAAACGGGAATGCCGAACTGACCATCACCAGTTTTTTAATCGGATTTACATTTGCCCAGCTCATCTGGGGGCCGATCAGTGACAGTATCGGCCGAAAAATACCTTTGTTTATCGGCATGCTTATTTTTGTCGTCGGAGCTGCAGGCTGTGCAATGTCCCATTCCATCGGCCAAATTGTTTTATGGCGGGTGGTCCAGGCATTTGGTGCATGTACGGGTCCGATGCTGGCAAGGGCAATGATTCGGGACCTTTATTCCCGCACCCGGGGAGCGCAGATGTTATCTACGTTGATGATTATCATGGCCATCGCACCGATTATAGGCCCCCTGCTTGGCGGCCAGATAATTCGTGTAAGTAGCTGGCACAGCATCTTCTGGCTTCTTACGGTGATCGGGGTACTGATGTTTATATCACTGTTCTGGCTGCCTGAAACCTTGTCCAGGGAAAAACGGTTTCCTGCGTCCATCGGCAAGGCGTTTGTTAACTACCGGCATCTTATGACACATAAGGTATTCATGCGCTATACATTATGTGTCACCTTTTACTATGTTGCAGCGTACGCCTTTATTGCAGGGTCGCCGGAGATTTATATTTCTTATTTCGGTATTGATCCCCAACATTATGGCTGGCTGTTTGCCGTCAATATTGTGGGGGTGATGTGCTTAAGTTTTCTCAACCGCAGCCTGGTAACCCATTTGTCCCTGCATCGGTTGCTGAAAATCGCCACAACCGTTTCCCTGATCGCCATCATTGCACTGACCGTATTTGTCAGGGCCGATATGGGCGGGATCTATATTATTGTTGGAATGGTGTTCATATTTTTTTCAATGAACGGCATTGTTGCGGCTTCTGCAACCGCTGCGGCATTAGATGAAGTGCCCCCCCGGATAGCAGGTTCGGCTTCCGCATTGATAGGAGCGCTGCAATATGGAAGCGGGGTTATTTCCTCACTGCTGCTGACCTTATTGGGCAAGGGCACACCGTGGACCATGACATGGATCATGTTAATATTTACTGCCGCATCCTTTCTCATGGTGGTCGGGGGGGAGCGGGAATGAGAAGCGACATGCTTATTGCCTATTACTCCCGGCATGGAAATACCAGAAAAATTGCCGAACTAATTAAGTGCGCCACCGGTGCAGACTTGTTTGAAATCGAGCTTGTGCGATCGTGTACCACCGACTACGATGCCGTGGTTGCACAGGCAAAAACTCAGATTCGTTCGAGCTTTTGGCCGGAACTGGAGTCTATGCCTGAGACCGATTCCTATGAAGTCGTATTTTTAGGAACCCCGATCTGGTGGCACACAATGGCGCCGCCGCTTGCCTCATTCATCGAGCACTTCGATCTGGAAAAAAAGACCGTGGTTCCTTTTTATACCCACTGCGGCGGAGGAGGCGGTAAATATGAGCAGGATATCATAAAAATGTGCCAGGATTCTACCGTGGCGAGGGGGTTCGGCACTTACAACACCGATGGAAGTGACACCACGGCAAAGATTGACGTCTGGTTGAACGCCATGGGATTTCAGTTTCAAACGTGAATACTGCCGCCAGTTTTTATCATTATTTAGCACCTGGTTGGCATCCAGGTTTTCCGGAGCAAACCGGGGTACAATACTTCTAAAGTCAGAACTGTCAAAAGTTGTGTTCTTATCAAACCTTCCGGTGAGAAAGCCTTTGCCCAGAGGACTGAAGTGGACAAATCCGATTTCAAGCTCCTCAAGCAGGGGAAGCAGCTCTGCTTCAGGCTGCCACATCATGGAGTACTCGCTTTGAAGGGCGGCAAGGGGTGACGGCATGATTATATTTCCAAAGAACAATATCCTGATAGACCATTATTGCTGAATTCTTGCCCGATTTTCTGAGAACCTTTCCGGCGAATTAGGCAAAAATACCGCAGGATCAGTCTAACGATCATTTTTCCTCGGTGCTATAGTTATGCTTGTACAAGGATGATCTCCGGAAAAACTGGAGGGGACATGCCTTTCTTAAACAAAGAATCATAATTTAAATGAGAAATCAATTTGTTAACTTTGGAGGAATTTAAAATGAAATTCAGTATTTTTAATGTGGCGGCAATCGTCTTAATCGCTGTTTTTTCATCGGGTGCTGCACTGGCGGCAGACTATAGAAAAAATCCGTTTACCTTGGTCTACGAGGGGGCGATCACCGAAAATGTGAAAGGAAAAATAAATATCCATCCGGTCACTTATAAGCTTAACGGCCTTGATATTTCTGCCAATATTTATACGCCTGCCAACTTTGATGCCGACAAAAAATACCCGGCCGTGGTCGTTGCTCATCCAAACGGTGGCGTAAAAGAGCAGGTTGCCGGATTATATGCCCAGTGGCTGGCAGAGCAGGGATATATCACCATTGCGGCGGATGCTGCATATCAGGGTGCCAGCGCAGGTATGCCCCGCAATGTGGATAAACCTGCCAACCGGATTGAGGATATCCACGGCATGGCAGACTTCATCACTCAATATGACGGAGTTGATTCGGATCTTCTGGGGCTGCTCGGCATCTGCGGCGGCGGCGGGTATTCCCTGAAAGCCGCCCAGACGGATAAACGATTTAAGGCCATTGCCACGTTGAGTATGTTTAACTCCGGCCGGGTCAGGCGTAACGGCTATATGGACTCGCAAATGGCCACCATCCAGAAACGGTTGCAGCAGGCTTCCGACGCCCGTGTCCAGGAAGCGGCCGGAGGAAAGATTATTTATGCCGCCGATGCCAAGCTGACGGATGAACAAATAGCCAGATTGCCCTATGATCTCTACCGTGAAGGGTTTATGTATTACGGCAGGACCCACGCCCATCCGAACTCGACCTTCAGATACACCATGAGCAGTCTTCTTGACTTGATGCGCTTTGATGCTGCCACCAATATGGATTTGATCAACCAGCCCCTGCTGATGATGGCAGGAACCAAAGCCGATTCCCTGTATATGACCCTGGATGCGTTCAGGCAAGCGCACAACTCAAAAAATAAGGAACTCTACCTGATTAAGGGAGCAACGCACATTCAGACCTATTGGAAGCCTCAATTTGTGAAAGACGCCATGGGCAAATTAACCGAATTCTTCGGCAGAGAGCTCTAATAAGGGGAAAAATCATGAAAGCAATCCTGTTGGTAACCATACTTGCTGCATTGATGTGCAGCACCGTTAGCTACAGTAAAGAAGCAAAGAAAAACGAGGTCGAAGAGAAAAGCAGTCCAGACGCTCCCATGACTATTTCTGAAAAAAAATCCCTGGTTATCTATTTTTCCATGCCGGAAACCACAAATTCTGACAACATGACCACCCATGAGAACAACAGCACCGTAGTCATCGACGGGAAGGTGCTGGGCAACACCCAGTACATGGCCTATATGATTCAGCAGACCATTGGAGCGGATATTTTCCGCATCGAGCCGGTAAAGCCTTATCCCACCCATCATGGGACACTGGTGGATCTGGCAGCAAAAGAAAGGGATGCGAACGCCCGTCCCGCCATTGCGGGACAAATTGAGAACTTTGCGCAGTATGACACGGTCTTCATCGGCTATCCCATCTGGTGGAGCGATATGCCCATGATTCTGTTTACCTTGTTTGAGGCATACGACTTCTCCGGCAAAACCATTGTGCCCTTCAGCACCCACGGGGGCAGCAGATTCGCCGGAACTCCCGAAATGATCCGGCAACTGGAGCCAAAGGCAAAAATGCTGGAAGGGCTGACCGTCTCTCGCAACCGCATCCAGAAAGCATCGCAGCAGATTGTGGACTGGGTGAACGGGCTTGACCTGTGATCCCCAAAAGGAGATTTTTATGAAAAAATGGCCTGGGAACAAAAGCCCCTGGAAGAGCAGTACCCATAAACAAAAAAAACACGAGCCAAAAGGCGGCACAGCAATGCTGGATCGGCGCAAATTTATTATGGCAGGTGCAGGGGTGGCCGCCGCCTCATTGCTGCCTCATATTTCCAACGCTGCACAGGTTCAAAAGAAAGGCAGCTCCTTCGGGAGCACCGGTGCCGGCCGTCCTCATCACCCCTTGAACCTGGGGAACCGTAAACTTGGCACACTCGAAGTGTCGAGCGTTGGACTCGGTGTTCAGAACATGAGCCGCAAGTATGAAACCATTGTTCCGTATCGACCGGAAATGATCAATATTATCCGCACCGCCTTCGATCACGGGATCACCTTTTTCGATGCGGCAGAGGCGTATGGTCCGTTCGAGGTCGAACGGATACTCGGTGAAAGTGTGGCACCTTTCCGCGATAAAATAGTGATTGCCACCAAGTTCGGCTGGAATATTGATCAGGAAACCGGTAAGCGCCTGCCGGGACTCAACAGCCGCCCGAAACATATCAAGCGGGTGGTCGAAGGGATGCTCAAACGCCTTGGAACCGATCGCATTGATCTGCTTTATCAACACCGGGTTGATCCCGAAGTGCCTATCGAAGACGTCGCAGGCGCTGTCAAAGACCTGATGGACCAGGGTAAGGTCCTGCACTGGGGCCTTTCCGAGATGGGGCTTCAGACATTGCGGCGCGCCCATGCAGCGCTTCCGGTCACAGCTGTCCAGAGTGAGTACTCCATGCTCTGGCGCGGACCTGAAAAAGAGGTGATCCCCACATGTGAAAAACTGAATATTGGCTTTGTGCCCTGGAGCCCTCTGGGAGTACAGTTTTTAACCGGCTGGATCGACGGGAATACCCGGTTTGCTCCAGGTGACTTTCGAGGTACTGAATCCCGGTTCTCTCCTGAGAATCTGCCGCACAACCTGGCGCTCGTGGAATTGGTAAAGAAGTGGGCGCTGCGAAAATCAATCACACCAGCCCAAATCGCACTGGCATGGTTGATGGCTCAAAAAATCTTTATCGTGCCCATCCCCGGAACGACCAACATGGAACATATGCGCCAGAATATCGGATCAGTTGCCGTGGGTTTTACGGACACGGAACTGGCCGGATTGAATGCGTCAGTTGCCGAGATTAAGATTCGGGGACAACGTCTTCCAGACGCAGTGCAAGTCTTTTCAGACGTAGAGGCTCCTATGCAATCTTGAAAAATTAAGCACTTAGTTCAATAAAGATATTCGCCCTATAACAACGTACCCCTGGAATGAACTTTAGGGGTGTGCCTATTTCAGATAGTATAGTTTTTCATGACTTCGTTCGATTAAATCAATTATCTCGAAAGACAGAAAACAAGGGTCAGTATTTCAACCCCATTGATTATAGTCGGTAAAAATGAAAATCATATTGAATTTTGAACTCTTTAAGACGGAGGGATGATTCATGCCACGATATATAAAAATTCCTGATTATAACGTATTGGGGGGTTGGTATCGGTATTCAATCATTATTTTATTTGCAAGGCCCATTTCATAGGCTTTTCCAAAGTCTCATGTTAAAAAAGTGTCCCGCTTTATGTTGGTAGCCGTAAAAGAACAGTGGGTGAAAATTCATCACCCGGCTTAGGCCCGGTGACCTTGATGAAACGTCCCATGCGGTGTTTGTGGGGAGAGCGGTAGAAAAACCCGTCCTTACCCGATTATGCTGTCTCTCTGGCATTTTCTAAATCAGGATGCGTTTCTATGCAATCTATAATCCTTGAAAGAATTTCATACGCTGTCTTTGGTGGAACATTCGCTGGAGCTCCTTTCTTTGGATTTCGATGAGCAACCCAATCTCTATATCTTTTTACCTGCTTTGCATTCCCTATTAATTCTGGACTGACAACTACCTTAAAAAGATCAAGGATGGCATCTAAGGGAGTCAGAAGTTTTCAATTTACCACTTATATTTT
>JASFYZ010000162.1:0-7421 GCA_045046665.1 Desulfobacterium sp. | reverse complement strand
AAGAGCCTTGGTATCAGTGGGTATTAGAAACTTATTTTCTCCAGAGTGGAAACTTGAGTTTCCACCAATGGATCCCCAGGGATTCGGTTTCATGACAGGTCTTGCAATTTACAAAAGAATTCTGTTATTTTAAGGAACACCCCATGGAGAAATTTAAATGAGATCATCCACATTTAGCTTAAGATTCAAATTTATCACAGGATTAGTATTATTTGCCGGAGCTCTGGGGGTCTGCATCAGTATCATCATCTACTTTCACCTTAACCATATCATGAGATCGGAAATCAGCCAGCGTTCCAGAATGCTTCTTGCCCAGTCCAATGCCATACAAGACTATGTTAAAACCGTTTTAAGGCCTGAAATGTTCGACACCCTCCCTCCGGGCAAGTTCGTCCTCAAGGCCATGTCTTCCTCTTACATTTCAAGGGAGATAATGGCCCGGCTGCAGGTAGATGACACATCGGCCTATCATTACAGGAGGGTTTCCATCAAACCCAGGAATCCGGATTCAACACCAAATGAATTTGAACGAAATCTCATCTCAGTTTTCAACAGGGACAAAAAAATGAAAACCTGGGAAAATGATACCCTGGTGGGAGACGAAAAATTCCACTTGGTGGCAAGGCCGGTGACCTTCACACAATCCTGCATGCAATGCCATGGCAACCCGGAAGATGCCCCCAGAGAACTCAAAGAGATCTACGGGGATAAAAATGGATTCCATTATACCCAGGGAGAGGTCGGAGGCGTGGTCGTGGCAGGATTTCCCCTGGCAATGATAGAAAATCCTGTAAAAGAAGTCACCCTCCAATACCTGACCCTCTATTTTTTGGGAATCTTTTGTTTTGCCGCCCTGATCAGCCTCTTCTTTGACCGATTGGTCATGAAAAACCTTCACAACCTGACCCTTATCTTTAAAACGCGATTTTCAGGCGAACAGGAGCAGGGGATCATCGACAGGCTCGGTCAAAGGGATGAAATTGAAGGATTGATCGAGGGGGTCGATGAACTGGCAGTCTGTCTTTCTGATGCCCGGAACAAATTGGAGGATTATGCACAAAACCTTGAACTTAAGGTGGAGGATCGAACACGGGAGATCAAATTAAAGGCAAAAAAACATTTGGGCGATGTCCGGCTTTTTGTCAAGATCCTCTCGGGGTTCGGAGGATCCATGGACACAAGACAATTGATTTTAGGTGTTCTTGAAAGCGTTGCCAACCGCTTTGATGCTGACCAGGTCATTTATCATTGCACGGTTGTTTCGGAAAAATCCTATTCCTGGAAGCCGGACAATCATATGATTCCCCTGGATCCTGATATCAAAGAGCTGTTATGGAAAGATGAAATTCTTATCCAAAAAAATCAATTGTATATTCCCATAAAATCCTCCGAGAGCCACTGGGGTATTTTACGCATTTCCTGGTCCAAGGTCATGGTCCGCGAAAACCTGGACCCGGATATCCTCCTGGCCCTGGGCCAACAGGTGGGGATTCTCATTGAAAATATTCAGGCATTTTCTAATATCCGATTTCAAAACAATATGCTCCAATCTATTTTTGAGGGAATCTCAGACCCCCTGTTGCTAATTGATGCCGACTGCCATATTATCATTGCAAACACGGCAAGTAAAAACATCCTTACGGAAAAGAAAAGAGCTGACCAGCAAAAGGAACTCAAAAGATTCCTTTGCTTTGGGAATGAATTCCGTGATGAAAATGATATTTTAGACCAGGTGATCAAACAAGAAGATCCCATCAGCCAGGAGATTAAAACCCCGGATGAAAAATATTTCAGCATTGATCTATATCCATTGCCAAGGCATGACAAGTCAAACCTGAGGATGGTTCTTTATGCCCGGAATATAACCCTGGAAAAGCAGATGATGGGCCGGATGCACCAGGCGGAACGCTTAAGCGCCATAGGCAAAATGGCCTCGGGTATTGCCCATGAAATCAACAATCCCTTGGGAGTCATCCAATGCTATGCCGACCTTGTTAAGGATGCCGTGGATGATCCTGAAACCCACAAGGATGTGGATGTAATCTTAAAACATACCAGAAGCGCTAAAAAAGTGGTCCAGGATCTGTTAAACCTGTCCAGGCCAAAACAAACAATTTCAGGTATCTGTGACATTAATACCGTGATCAAATCTGAACTTGAGGTCTTCAAAGCCCAGGCAGGTTCAAAACAGATCACCCTGACCACAGATCTTGAGAATAATCTTCCCCCAATTGTTTGTGATACAGCCGTCATGGAACAAATTCTCACCAACCTCTGGATAAATGCCGTGGATGCCCTCCAGGAAAAAGGAGACCGGATCACCATTGTCACCCAAAGAACCGGTAATTATGGTGTCATGCTCAGTGTTGAAGATAACGGCCCCGGCATTCCCGACAAAATCATGTCCCAAATATTTGATCCTTTTTTCACCACCAAGGATGTGGGAAAAGGAACAGGACTTGGACTTTCCATCGTATATGGATTTGTCAATGAATTGGGGGGACGAATTGAGGTTGACAACGCCCCTTTCACAAGATTTAAGGTGTTTTTCCCGGCTGCCCGGCCAGATAAGGACCAGATGGACCAGATGGACCAGATGGACCAGATGGACTATATGGACTATATGGACTAGATAAAGCACGATTAAAGAGGAAGAACCATGAAAGAATTTTCAATATTGGTGGTGGATGATGACCCGGATTTTCTCAGGGGAATTATCCGCCACCTGAAAAAAAAGTTCACACAGATTGGGATAATTGGCAATTCAAGCGGGGAGCAGGCCCTTGAAACACTCAAAACCTGTGAAATAGGGGTTCTGCTCACAGACCTTCGAATGCCCGGCATGTCTGGTCACGATCTTTTGCTCAAGGGACTTGAGGTGAATCCCCATTTGTGCGTCATCATGATCACAGGATTTGCCACCATTGAAAATGCGGTCACAGCACTTAAAATGGGGGCATGGGATTTCATCACCAAACCCCTGGAACGTCAGGCACTCTATCATCGGGTTGAAAAAGCCATCCAGCACTACAGCCTTGCCAGGGAAAACAAACGACTTCAGGCCCTTGTCTCCTCTTTGAGTTCAGACAAATATTCCCAATGGGAAAGCCCTGCCATGAAGCAGCTCCTGGAAAAAATATCCGCCGTTGCCGTCACCGACTACACCATATTGGTGACCGGGGAATCCGGCAGCGGAAAGGAGTACATTGCCAGGGAAATTCATCGGCTTTCCAAAAGAAACAAGGCCTCCTGTCACGCCCTCAACTGTCCGGCCATTCCGGAACAATTGCTGGAAAGTGAATTGTTCGGCCATGTTAAGGGAGCCTTTACCGGGGCGGAAAGGACCAGGGACGGATTTTTCATGGCGGCCAACAAGGGAACCCTTATCCTGGATGAAATCGGAGAAATCACCCTGCCCATCCAGGCCAAACTTTTAAAATTTCTCCAGGACAAGGAAGTTAAACCCGTGGGTTCCAGCAGTTCAAAAACCACGGATGTGAGGATCATCGCTTTGACCAACCAAAACCTGGAAGAAAAAATTTTAGACAACAGCTTTCGTCAGGATCTTTACTACCGTCTTAATGTATTGTCCATTACTGTCCCCCCCCTGCGGGAGCGACGGGAAGACATCCCCTTGCTGGTCAGAGAATTCATGGTAAAAACCTGTGGAGAAATGGATATAGATCCCATGGAGATAGACCCCTTGGCCATGACCTATCTTGCCCGGCAACCCTGGCAGGGAAATGTTCGGGAGTTGCTCAACTATGTCAGACGATTGGCTGTGTTTTCCAATGGCCAGATCATTGATCTGCCCCTGATCCACCTTGTGGACGGCAACCTGAGCCCCGGCCCTGCATCCACACCTCGTGTTCTATATAAGGATGCCAAAAAAGAAGTTTTGGATATTTTTTCAAAGGCTTACCTGACACAGCTGTTTAAAGACACAAGGGGAAACATCTCGGAAACATCCCGTATCAGCGGCCTTGAACGGGCATCCATCCAGAAAATAATCAAACGGCTGAATATCGACATCTCCCAATTCCGAAATCCAGGCCTTTAAATCTGGCATCAGTGAAAAGCATAAGTAGAGATATTCCACACCGATTGCTCCGGTAAAAAACAAAGGCGGGTATCACCAACTGGTGCAACGATGTTGGGGCTCTTCCCACCCGTAATTTCCAGACATCCATTAACAACCTCTTTCATTTTAGTCGAGTATACCATAGAATCACCTCAATGCTCCCGATTTTGATTTTTCAATTGAGCAGGGGGAATCGGTTTCATTAAAGGGAAAAGAAGTTCAGATTATTTTGCCTTAATGGATATTTTTAATAATACAGCGACTGCTTCAGTTAATGTCAAGAAGAATTGTCAGATACTTAGAGCAAGCAATACAACGATCATACAGGAGGCTGGCAATTCCTCCCCTACCATGAGAATGGATAGGGGCCTCCTTGCCACATTTTATGGATAGTTTTAATAACCTTATAAAAAGACTTGTAAAAGCAATGGATGTTCCAAATCTTAAAATTCCTGCTGCCGGAGTCAGGATATTTAAGAAAGATGAGAAGGTACCCAAAGAAGTAATGAAATATCAGCTTGATGGAATTGCGATAACTTCCTGTCATGCTATGAGGACAACAATGCTGGGTGATGCTGTATACCTGACAATGGACAGCATAGGCTGTATCGCTGCGGCTATAAGCTTGGGACTTGTTGATAAAAATCAGTCCTCTCCGTTAGAGGGATCGAGGGAATATACTGAAATTATGAAAGAAAAAAGTGGCAAAGGAGATTCTTTTATTCCTCCGTCCCCCCTCAAATTTACCGACGGCACGGTTTACGCTTGTAATGATTCAAGAAAAGAAGACTTTACCTTATTTGGCAAAGATGATTCAGGGAGATATGTAAAAAAAGAGGTAGCCCGCCAGGCCGTGTCCGAGATGCTTTCCTTGCAACCTCCTACAACACAAGGGGTATTCTATTTTTCTCCGAATTTTGAAGATACTAAAATCACACCTGATGTCGTAGTACTCTCTTTACGCCCTGTAGAGCTATGCCGAGTTATTCAAGGTTATCAGTTCCTAACCGGAAACAGAGTCAGGGCAGATGTAGGAGGAGTCAGAGCAGGATGTTCGGATTTGATTGTAAGACCGTACTTATTGGGGGAAATCAATTTTTCTCCCTATTGTGTGGGCGCAAGACTTATCGCAAGATTTGAGGGTGACAGAATGGGAATAGGGTTTCCGTTTTCGTTTCTTGAAATGATAGTAAAAGGAACAGAAGAATCAAAAACCGGTTTTCCATTTCCTGAATATCCGGATGCCTGTGTATAATTATGCAATATAGTTATTTCAAAGGTTTGCATTTAAATTTGGGCTTAGGGAGTTCATGATAATAAAATTACCCATTAAACGCTGGGGTTGCCTTGACCCACCGGCCCTCCAGATAAAGTTCAACATACCCGTGGTATACAAATAGATTGGTTTCCATAAAGGACTTCAGTCGCTCCGTGACCAGATGGTTCTGGACATCGGCAAATCCAAGGCGGGCAGGAATGGACTGTGCCCTGGCAACCGCCGCAAGAAGTACTGCTTTAGCAACACAATAGCCAGCTTTTTTTTCCAGCACAGAACTTGCCCGGATAAAGTTTCGATTATTTTCAAAATTGTATGGGTCATACCGGATATCGTCCCGGACCCCATAGTAGAGTGCGATGGCTTGGTCTCGTTCCGAGCTTATGCCCCTGCAGAGATTCCGGGCATACGCCTGGATTCGTGGTGAATCGCTGTCAATAAAAAACGTAGGTTTCACATAGATGTCAAAATCTGATTGTTGGTTCATTCTGTCCTTTCCAATAAAGTGCGGTATATTTGAATATGTTATCTTTATTTTTGGGCGGCATCAAGACCCCTTGGCCAAATCAAGTTATTCAGGCATCCTTCATGTCAGCCCCAAAATACTTTTACACTTTTTTTTGAAAAAAGGGTAAATTCAAATTTTGAAACAGGGTCGTTACCCTCAAAATAGGTTGTAAAGTCAAGTTTGATTTGATACTCATTAAGGTTGTCCCCGATATGTGGAGATAAACTGTGGAAGAGCTGGTTAGCCCTTTAAAACAACAATCAGAACATTCTTCATTCTAATGTCACTTTTTAAGGATTAATAATGGCCCGGAAAAAAGCAGCACCGAAAAACAATAAAGGCTTTGAAGAGTCCCTGTGGGATTCCGCCAACCGACTGCGGGGAAGCGTTGAGTCTTCCGAATACAAGCACGTGGTGCTGAGTTTGATCTTCCTTAAGTTTGTCTCGGATAAGTTTGAGGCGCGAAGAGCAGAACTGATTGCCGATGGTAAGGAGGAATACACGGACATGGTGGAGTTCTACACCATGAAGAATGTCTTCTACCTGCCCGAGAGTTCCCGCTGGAGTTATATTCAGCAACACGCCAAGCAGGGAGACATTGCCATCAAGATTGATTCGGCCCTGACAGCGGTGGAGAAGAGTAATGCCTCGCTCAAAGGTGCCTTGCCCGACAACTATTTTTCCCGTCTGGGCCTGGATGCCAGCAAGCTGTCGGCCCTGATCGATGCCATCAACAACATAGACACGGTAAGGGACAAGGAAGAGGACGTGGTTGGCCGGGTTTATGAATATTTCCTTGGCAAGTTTGCCGCCTCCGAGGGCAAGCTTGGGGGCGAGTTCTATACGCCCAAGTGCGTGGTTAACCTGATTGCTGAGATGATTGAACCATACAAGGGCAAGATATACGACCCCTGCTGCGGCTCGGGCGGCATGTTTGTGCAGTCGCTTAAGTTTGTGCAGAGCCACCACGGCAATACCAGGGACATCTCGGTTTACGGCCAGGAGTACACCTCCACCACCTACAAGCTTGCCAAGATGAATCTGGCCGTGCGCGGGCTTTCGGCCAATCTCGGTGAGGTGCCTGCCGATACCTTTTTTAAGGATCAACATCCCGATTTAAAGGCCGACTACATCATGGCCAATCCGCCTTTTAATTTAAAGGCGTGGCGGGCCGCCGATGAGCTGACCAATGATTCCCGCTGGGATGGTTACGAGACCCCGCCCACGGGCAATGCCAACTATGCCTGGATTCTCCATATGGTCTCCAAGCTCTCCGAACACGGCGTGGCTGGCTTTGTTCTGGCCAACGGTTCCATGTCCACCAACACCAAGGGTGAAGGGGTCATTCGCCAGAAGATGGTGGAGAACGATCTTGTGGACTGCATGATTGCCTTGCCCGGACAACTCTTTTACACCACCCAGATTCCCGTCTGCCTCTGGTTTCTCAGTAAATCCAAGAAGGCCGACAAAGAGCGCGGTTTTCGCAACCGTGAGGGTGAAACCCTTTTCATCGACGCCCGTAAAATCGGCTCCATGATTAGCCGCACCCAAAAGGA
>JASFYZ010000161.1:0-3764 GCA_045046665.1 Desulfobacterium sp. | reverse complement strand
ACAGATATAAACACAGGAAAATGAATATGAAAGGTGCAGAAGTTCTTGTTAAAATGTTGGCGCTCTATGATGTTGATGTGATCTTTGGCGTGCCCGGTGATACGAGTATCCCTTTGTATGAAGCGCTCTATGATTCAGAGGACGGCATTCGACATGTCATGGCCCGGGATGAGCGATCCGCCTCATTTATGGCGGATGCTTATGCCAGAATTTCTCATAAGCCAGGCATTTGCGAATGCCCCAGCGGGGCCGGGGCCCTTTATTCCCTTCCCGGGGTGGCCGAGGCAGATGCGTCTTCCGTGCCCGTTATTCTTCTCACCTCTGATAACGCCATTAGTGGTGAGGGGAAAAAGACTATTACTGAGCTTGATTGTCAGCGATTGTTCGAGCCGGTTACCAAATGGTCCAGCCTGATCAAGGACACTTCCAGGATACCGGAGATTATCCGGCGGGGATTCCGAATTGCCACCACCGGTCGTCCCGGGGCCGTTCATCTGGCAATACCCCAGGAGAGTCTGAAAGGCCCATATGAGCAAGGTTACGAAAATATTTATGGCGAAGAGGAATGCGTAAGCTATCCGGCTTTCAGGACCAGGGGCAGCAGAACCGGGCTTGAACAGCTCGCCCGTTTGCTGGATACAGGGGGACGAACCGTCATCGTCGCAGGGGGCGGTGCCAAACATTCCCAGGCCGAAATGGAAGTAAAGGCATTGGCTGAACGAATGCAGATACCGGTGGTGACAACCATTTCCGGCCAGGGCATCATGCCGGACTACCACCCGCTGGCCTTGGGTGTTATCGGAGATAATGGATTCCATCCCCATGCCATCCGGGCCGTTGAAGAGAGTGATACGATATTTTATATCGGCTGTAAAATCGGCTCAGTATCCACCATTAAGTGGACACTGCCTTCCTTTAATCCCCATAGACAAATACTCCAGGTGGACCTTGATCCAGTCATGCTGGGGAATAATTACAAGAACAGCATCAGTGTAGCTGGGGATGCCAAGCTGGTTCTCAGGGATTTGCTTGCCCTTTTGGAAACCTCTGAGGAGAATGAACACCCGACAGATTGGGTGAATGATCTGAATCGCAGTCGGGGGTTATTCTGGCAGGAGGCAGAGGGAAAGCTGATGTCCACCACCTCACCCATTAAACCCCAGCAGGTGATCGCAAGCATGAACAAATATTTGGACCCGGGTGCCATTGTTATTGCCGATGCTGGCACACCGACTCCCTATATCACCCGGTATTTAAGATTGGGGGATCATCAATCCACATTTATCATTCCCAGGGCTTTTGGGGGGTTGGGATATGCCATTCCCGCCATGGTCGGAGCCCATTTTGCCCGGCCGGACGCGCCTCTGGTGGGATTATTTGGTGACGGCAGCCTCGGCATGTCAGCTGGCGAACTGGAAACCCTTGTTCGGCTTAATATACCGGCGGTGTTGATCCACTTTAACAATGCCTGTTTTGGCTGGATAAAGGCCCTGCAGTCCTTACACGCCAATGACAAGTTCTTTTCCGTTGATTTTTCACCCACGGATCCGGCAAAGGTGGCAGAAGGGTTTGGAATGAAGGCCATGAGAATCACGGCACCTGATATGCTTGAGCCTGCCTTAAAAACGGCATTCTCAACCCCGGGCCCTGTCTTTCTTGACGTGCTCGCAGAATCCGAGGTAACCGAACTGCCGCCGGTCTATTCCTGGATGGCCAAACGTAATAAAATTTCATAATAAAAAACATAACAAAAACAGGCGATATGACAAAGCCTTCAAAAGGAGATATAGAGATGAATATTGTGGTCATCGGTGGGGGATGGGCAGGATGTGCCGCAGCACTTGCGGCTAAAAAACAGGGGGCCAAGGTTACCCTGGTAGAACGAACAGACATGCTTTTAGGCACAGGGCTTGTCGGCGGAATCATGCGCAATAACGGGCGTTTTACTGCAACAGAAGAGTTGATCGCCATGGGAGGGGGGGACCTTTTTCGCCTGATTGACACGCATTTGCTTCACCGAAATATTGATTTTCCCGGTCATCGCCATGCCAGTTTGTATAATGTCGGCACCATAGAACCGGCCGTTCGAAAGTTTCTTCTTACACAGGGCGTGAGTTTAAAATTGAGCAGCCGCATTACCGATGTCACGATGAATAAAAATCGAATGCAATCTGTAACAGGGAAGACAGGCAAGGAGGCGTTTGAACTCCAGGGGGATACCTTCATTGATACAACAGGTACGGCTGGGCCACCGGCTTTGTGCATCAAACATGGACAAGGGTGCGCCATGTGTATTCTCAGATGCCATAGTTTTGGGGGCCGGGTAAGCGTAACCCAAAAAGCCGGAATCACGGAAATGGTGGGACACAAACCGGGTCAGATAGGTGCAATGAGCGGTTCCTGCAAACTGCACAAGGCCTCATTGTCAACTGAAATCAGAGACAATCTTGAAAAGACGGGAAAGGCTGTTATCCCGATTCCTATTTCTCTGCGCACCGGGAACAAACTGGGCATGAAAGCCTGCCAGCAATATGCCATAAAAGAATTCGAAGAAAATATAATTTTGCTTGATACCGGTCATGCCAAGCTCATGAGTCCGTTTTTTCCCTTGGACAGGTTACGGGAAATTCCAGGCCTTGAAAATGCAAGATATGAAGATCCCTATGCCGGAGGGATTGGCAATTCAGTACGCTTCATGGCAATGTCTCCCCGGGATAACCAGCTCAAGGTGGAAGGAGTTGAGAATCTATTTTGTGCCGGTGAAAAGGCAGGGCTTCTGGTGGGCCATACAGAGGCAATCTGTACCGGAACCCTGGCAGGGTTTAATGCGGCCCAAAACGGCAATCTATCCCTTACCCTCCCTGACAGCCTGGCCATTGGGGATGCCATTGCCCATGTGCGCAAACAGATGATGGAGCACAACAGGCTGGATTTAAAATTTACGTTTTCAGGATCAGTGCTGTTTTCAAGAATGCAGGAAAAAGGGATGTATACCACTGATATTGACGTCATTAAAGAGAGGGTCTCAAATGCGGGTCTTACGGATGTATTCTTGAAATAACTGTCATGGGCAGACCGTATTCTGAACCCGGCCTGCCCACAACAAAAATTGAGACTCTCATGATTCCAGCCTTTTGGACGGAGTTTCATATAAAAAAAAGAATAAAAGGAGACAGAGTATGAAAGAGCACATTAGCGTGATGGATTTGGAAAAGGTGCTGGATGTGATTACCGGGGGACGGGTTCTTAGTTCCCGGGATGCGGCAACCGGCAGGAATCCCTTTGTGGTCACCAAATCATCAAATATTCCTGGAAAGGCCGTCACGGAAACCCCGGGCCTTGTGGTGGGAGACCCTGATCAGCCGGTTAAAAAACTTGCAGTGATGATGACGCTGACGGAAAGTGCCATAGAACTGGCAGGCGCTTCAGGCGTTGATGCCATAGTGGCACATCATCCCATTGCCGATGGTGCCAGCTCTGGTGGGGTATTGCTTCGAACCTATCTTGGTCTCTATAATTTGGCTGTGCTGGAGCTTCACGAAGCATTTCATGGCCTTCATCCGGGAATCCCATATCTTCACGGCCATGATGCTTCCTTTGTCGATATAAAATACAGCAATATACCGGGAAATATCCTGTTTGTAGGTACGGCTGTTCAAGGGGTGAAAACCCTGGGAGATATGCTGTCACGGCTGGACACTTTCATGGATTTGGAAATCGAGGAAAAGCTTCTGGAAAAAGAAAACGCCTGCAACGACGACCGC
>JASFYZ010000160.1:0-6506 GCA_045046665.1 Desulfobacterium sp. | reverse complement strand
ACAGTATCTTCCCAAAGGGGAGCCTGAAATGGCCGAGGCCGTGCGGGTGGATCTTGACCGGCCCATGGATGAAATCCGGGCACAGTTGAGTCAATATCCTGTGTCCACACGGCTGTTGCTCACCGGTAAAATTATTGTGGGTCGAGATATTGCCCATTTCAAGTTTAAAGAAAGATTGGACAGCGGCAAGGGGTTACCTGATTATATCAAAAATCACATTATCTATTATGCCGGGCCTGCCAAAACGCCAGAGGGCGAAGCTTCTGGTTCCTTTGGTCCCACCACTGCCGGTCGCATGGATCCCTATGTGCCCATTTTCCAGAAAGAGGGTGGATCCATGATCATGCTGGCCAAGGGCAACCGCTCCCAGCAGGTGACGGATGCCTGTAAGGAATATGGCGGATTTTACCTGGGTTCCCCCGGAGGGCCTGCGGCCCGTCTGGGCAAGGATTTCATCAAAAAAGTAGAGGTGGTGGAATACGAAGAGCTGGGCATGGAAGCCGTGTTTATGATGACTGTGGAAGATTTTCCTGCTTTTATCATCGTTGATGACAAGGGCAATGACTTTTATAGTGATCTGTTGTAAGCTGATATCACGAAAAAATTAGTCAACACCCTCCTGAATCAAAGATTTGGGAGGGTTTTTTTTTGTCAGGGGCAGACCTCGTATTGCACTTGGCTCTGCCCACAACAAAGAATGAAAATGGAACCATGCCGCCCCCGACGGGGGGCTCTGTTTTCGGTACTTTTACATATCCTCGGCAATGGTGACGGTTCTGTCCCCAAGCATATTGACATAACTGCCAAGCTCGTTGTCATACCAGCCATAAATAACGGTCTGGGTGACAGGCACATGGATATTTTTGTTTTCCAGGGTGGCAATAATGCTTTGATCCAGTCCGGGGACGTTGGAAAGATTGATATTAATCTCCGCTGTCCGGGTGTGGGTTTCATGGCCTTCAATGGTTGCAGCGGCCCGGGGCATGCCGATGATGTCACCGGAGACGTTTTGTTTATCTGTGTAATGCAGATAATCCCGGGTGTCGTTTTGTGCTGCCTGGCGGTAGATATCGTTTATGACGTCCCGCCGGATGGGCTCTCCCTCCAGATCTTCCTGGAGATTCAATACCAGGATAACCAGGGAGCCGGTGCTGGTGGGAATACGCACCGATTCGGCTATGAATCCGATACGTTCCATCTCCGGAATCACCAGGCGAAGGGCATTGGCAGCGCCGGTGGAGGTGAGAATAATATTATTGAGAATACTGCGATTTTTCCGCAGGTCTGTGGCCCCGGACCCGGGCAGCCGGTCCAATACCTGCTGGGAGCCGGTGACCGCATGGATGGTGGCCATGGATGCCGAAAGAATTTTCTGGGATCCCATGACATCCAGCACTGGCTTCATCATGTGAGCCAGACAGGTGGTGGTGCAGGAGGCATTGGAGATCAGTGTGTGTTTTCGGGGATCATAAACATGGTCATTAATTCCCATCACCGTTGTGACGGCATCTTCGGGCATGGCGTTTTTGAGGTCCAGTCCCTTGTCTTTAAACTTGAATGGGGCCGATGCAATGACCTTTTCTGCACCGGCAGAAATGTGTCCCCTCAAAGATCCTTTGGGGGCATCGGCCTGTGCAATGGGGTCCAGAAACTGTCCGGTGGTGTCCACCACCAATTTTACACCATTTTCCTGCCAGGCAATGTCTGCTGGATTTCTGGCGGATCGAAGAAAGGTTACTTTTGTCCCGTCCACCATCATGGTGCCGCTTGTCTCGTCAATGTCGCTGATCACCGGTTTTCCCTTACATCCATACAGATATGAACTTAAAAGTCCATAGTTGGAATCCCGCTCCATGTAATGGGCCAGATCTTCCATACCGTTGCCCACCTGTCGGCCCACATTGATGACAATTTCATTAAAATATTTTCTACTGATGTGGTGCCAGACGGTGAGTTTACCAATGCGACCAAATCCGTTAATTCCAATTTTTTCATTGCTTTGATTTAAATCCATGAGATATCCCTTAGTTATATTCTGTAAAATAAAAGTAAATATGACTTAAATTTATAGTGTGTTGCCTTTGATTCCCGGCGCAGCAATGTCAATTTGTCCCATAGAAACAGTGCCTTTATGTCCATCAAGACTGATAAAATCACCAGATGTCGCAACAACATTGTCGAACCGGCACTCTTTTTTACGTTCATTGCACACCATGTTACGATATCCCACCACGCATGTTTTGTCCAGTCGATAGGCCACAATGGAGGCATGGGAAGTCATACCCCCCCGGGCCGTGAGAAGTCCGTCTGCCGCATGGATTTCTCGGATATCATCGGGAACTGTATCATTTCTGACCAGGATGAGGGATGTCCCGGGTTCCCGGTCCCGCCATTGCTCAATGTCCTGGAGGGTAAAGACCATACGGCCGGACATGGCACCGCCACTGACCCCGATGCCGTGACCTAAGTAACGATTTTTTGCCATAACCAATGATTCCTGGACGAACATGGGGCGTATTTGTTGTTCCCGGATGCCCAGGTCCCGGGATTGCAGAATATAAAGATCCTTAAGGTCGGGGCCTTCAAAGGTGAATTCAATTTCCTGGGGGCTCCAGCCCTGTTTGTTAATCAAGGTATCTGCCCAGGTCAAAAGTCCATTGTAGATATCAGGGAAATGGCTTTCTAAAGTGGTATCGGTGTTTCTCATTTCTCGTTCCTGCTGGGCAATGGAAATGGGAAAGGTGTTCACAAGGCCTGCCACGACGTCTTCCCCTTGGGTTTGCTGGGTAAAATCCCCCCACAGGCTGATTTGATTCCGGGGGGACCGGGGATCATGGGTGATGATAACGCCGCTGCCAGCATTATTGGAAATATTGCCAAACACCATTTGCTGCACCGTCACGGAAGTCCCCCAGTCCTGGGAAAGACCGATGATTTCACGGTAGGCCCTGGCCCGGGGGGCATTCCAGGAGTCAAGCACCAGCAATATGGCCTGGAAGAGTTGCTCAAAGGGATCATTGCTGAAAGAAATGCCCTCTTTCTTTACTTTGTCCCGGTAGGCCAGTGCCACAATTTTCATCTGTTCGCCGGTGAATAGACTTTTATAGGGCAGTTTCCATCTCTTTTTGTACTTGAGAATCACCGCATCAAAATCATCTCTTTTCATGCCCTGAATCATGCCGATGCACTGGATGAATCGACGATAATTATCCCAGGCAAGCCACCCGTTTTCTGTGCGATGTGCAATTCCCTGGGCGATCTCTTCATTTATACCCACATCGATGAGGGTATCCATCATGCCGGGCTGGGAGATCACAGATCCGCTGCGAACCGACAAAAGCAGGGGATTGGCCGGGTCTCCAAAGGTTTTTCCTGTGGTTTTTTCCAGGTCCCCCAATGCCGAGAGAATCTGTTCCTGGAAATTAGCCAGGGCCGGGGGATAAGATTCAATCAGCTCCCGGTGGCGAAAGGCCTCGGTGGTGATGATAAATCCCGGTGGCACCGGAAGATTACACCCACTTAAGGTGACCAGAGTATTTCCCTTGTTACCCAGGTCCATGGCCCCCAGTATCCAGAATTTGGGATTGGTAAAAGAGGTAATTATACGTTTGGGATCATACATTAATAATTTTTGTAGATGTTCCTGGGGCAGTTCCTGGGCCTGCTGGTGCAGGGTGGTCAAAATTTTACTTAAAAAAAGATCCAGCTGTTGAAGCCCCAGGGAGGTGGCCATGCGTTCCCTGAAAAATAGTTCTGCCACCTGTTCTCCGGGGTTGGTCAATCCATCTCCGGTGTCATATTTTTCCTTTAAGAGATCCAGGGGGATCCGTTCCAGGGCATCCTCCAGATGTTCCTGGTGCACGGTGTGAAAATAGTCGTTCATGATATTTTGAACGGCTTTGGTCAGGCTCTGAAAAATATCCAGGTACTGGGTAAAGGAAAAGCCCTGGACCTCCAGGGAGTGGGTCAACAGAACCATCTGGAATTCATACTCAGACGAAGAGATGCCGTCCAGTTTCAGGGCTGTGTAAAACATCCGCAGGCGATTTCTGATTTTATGCACCGTCACCTTGGTGATCAACGTCAGATCCAGCTCTTCAATGAGACTTTCAAACAGGGGATTAACCATGGATTCCAGGCGAAAGCTCAGCCCCAATGCATCAAATTTTGGCTCATGGTAACTGCCGTAAAGGGAGGGGATATCCGCTGTAAAATGACGTTTTTTAAAAATGTCTTCCCGGGCTTCGGATCGGTTTTCTGATAACAGCTCCTTTTTCAGCACCCCCAGATAGCTTAAGAGTTTCTGGAGCCGGGCCTTTATTTTTACCTGGGGATTTTTTTGGGCATCCAGGGCTTCCCGGAGGAGATTAAATCGGGGAATCCAGGCCGTGTTAATGTGGTCCAGGTATTGGTTGATCTCCGTGCAGGAGGGGGTGTATTTATGGTAGAGGAGTCGGTAAAGACGGATGAGAAGCATCACCCTTTCCCGGTCTTCCATACTGCCTTTGGGCCCGGTGCTGTGGTGGATGATGGACGTTAATTCTTCCTGAGGCATGGTGAGCAGATCCCTTGGGATTTTAATGCCATTGGTGACCAGCGTCTGGAGAACTTCATGAACCCCGTTAAGGTGGCGGGTATCGTTGGAAATCTGTTCCGTGAAATCCTTGGGAACATAGGGCAGGAGTCCCTGGATATCCCGGGTTTCCCAAAAATGAAATATGGCCTCGGTCATGGTGATGATACGGTTGCTGCTCTCCACATGGATTCTTTTGCGATAAAAATGAATCAGACTGTCCTGGCGCTGGGTGAGCTCATCCATGCGGGTGGAAAACTCCCGGATGGACCCCTCTGCCCCTATTTCATTGTAATAAACGGGGAAGAGCCGGGTGAGTTGTTTTAACAGATTGTACACCGGTTCAAAGGGGCTATTCAAAAGGTTGGTGATGTCCCGGGGGAAAAGGTCGGTATCTTTAATAAAAACCCCACATATGGAAAGATAGATGGTGAGACGGGACATCAGGCTCATGGACCAGTGGGGATTTAAGGAGATAAGTTCCAGCCACACCCGAATATTTAAAAGATGGGCATGGTTGGATTTTACCTGCCAGTTGGTGCCAACGCCTTCTATGTCCGGGAACTGAAAACCAGTTTTAATGACACATTGGATGAAAAATTTTACAAGGTCACTGTCCCCGGTGTTGTAAACCCCTTTTCCCATATTCAAGATGGCGTTGAGTGTGGCCTCGGGAAAGGCCTGGGATCGAAGTTTTAAAATGGTAAAGGTCTGGAGGATTAATTGCCGGATATAGGGGCTGCTCTCATGGCCAATGAGCCATCTCAGGGTGGCATTAATGTCCTTTAATGTGACGTCGTGGACCATGGCAAGGTCGGGGAGGTTGATGATTTGAAATAAAAAAATCACCTTCCAGTGGTTGCCCTGCCTGCTTCCTTCACCGGCCTTTAAAAGCTGTCTGGGAAGATCTTTATAAATAGATATGATATGGTTGAACTCAGGAAGGGCCATCAATCGGACGGTGGTGGCACAATCGCTGAAACCATTGTCATTTGCTATTTTTTCCAGTTGTGAGGTCACCTGTTCCATGGCCCTGTGGGAAATGGGGTAAAAAAGAGTTTTGACACCGGGGGGGAGTTCCGGTTCCTGGGCCTCCTTTTCAAAGGCCGTTAAGGGATCATCCTCAAGGCACCACATGCTACAGTTCATCCGATGATAGCGAAACAGCACCCGGTTCAAGGGCTGCCATTGGGTCTTTTCCGGAAAGGGGAGCTTTAACAGCAAGGCTGCCAGACGGTTCAGGCGGTAGTAACTCTTTACAAACAGCAAAAAATGGTCATCTTTATACTGATGCATGCGTACCAGGGATCGATTTATTTCCGGTAATATGGTGTCGGCATCTGTGCCATATTCCCTTAAAATACGCTGGAGAAATTGCATTAGCTGATCCACTGCTTCCTGGCGGGTTTCCTGGGTGTCAGCGCATTCCATGCCCCGGTGAAAGATATCAATGAAACCGGCCACGGCCCTTGTTTCAAAGGGGTGGGATCGAAGGATATTAAGGTTGTCCAGACAAAATTTCCGGGCCTTTGTCACCAGAAAGTGCCAGTTCCTCATGGGGTTGCACAGCTCTTTTAAAAACAGGGTTAATTCCTGGCCAAGGGCAGGGTAGTCTTTAAAAATTTCCAGAAAAAAGAGATAGCGGGCTTCAATTTCGATGTGAACCCGGGTTTCAATCATATTGTCATGCCATGCCTTTGATTTTATCGTCACCGCTTCTCCTGTTTGGTCAAACCTGTGCCATCTCTTTTTGCCATGTGTCTGGTTTCCCGTTCAAGCATCATTTGGGAATCCTTATGTTCAATCTTTTTTATTAGTGATAAAAGTAAATATTCGGGTTGGTAAGGGAGACCGAAAATAATAATCGTCCAAGATTTCTGTGGCACCGCAGAGCGGCGTAACGACTACCGCCAGACTGAACAATTATTTATTT
>JASFYZ010000159.1:0-6962 GCA_045046665.1 Desulfobacterium sp. | reverse complement strand
AAAGTTATTTAGGACTCATTCCTTAAGAACCTGTTTAAAAATTTAGGTACTAAAGGATACATCCCTGGCAAAACCGTCATGCAATTCCGGCGGAACCCTGTAGGGATTCAGGGAAATAGATTAGAACCTGGCCCAGGCTGTTATGTTAGGAGTGTGTTAGGAATTTGTTCTGATATTGTTATGTGTGTCAATATGGTTTATTAAATGCCCGGAAAGACGATTTGAGATCTTTTTGTATGAAAATGCTGGTGAAAACAACCAGCGTTTGTTTTCTATCCTTGTTGTGGGCAGATGCAGGTGCAAAACCAAGCCTGTCCATGGCGATCATTTGAATTAACCGATTCTCAGGTATAAAAAAATGAGTATAGAGTTTTATTTATTTGCCGTGGGCATTCTTTTATTATTTGCCTCATTTGATCTTGTGGTGGGCGTCACCAATGATGCCGTTAATTTTCTAAATTCCGCCATTGGATCCAAAGCAGCGCCTTTTAGAACCATCATGATCATTGCAAGCCTTGGTATCCTTGCGGGGGTCACCTTTTCCGGCGGTATGATGGAGGTGGCCAGAAAAGGCATTTTTCATCCCCAATTTTTTACCATGCCCAACCTCATGACCATTTTTCTGGCAGTGATGTTGACAGATATTCTACTCCTTGATCTTTTTAACACCCATGGGCTGCCCACCTCCACAACGGTGTCCATTGTTTTTGAATTATTGGGTGCTGCCGTGGCCGTTTCCCTGATCAAGATCATGACCACAGTGGACAGTACCATGGCCATCTGGGATTATATTAATACGGCCAAGGCCATGATGATTGTCTTTGGTATTTTACTTTCCATTGTTGTGGCCTTTTTTTCCGGTGCCGTGGTGCAATTTTTTTCCCGGCTTCTCTTTACCTTTGATTATGAACCCCGGTTAAAAAAATATGGGGCGGTGTGGGGCGGCATGGCCATGACGGCCATCACCTTTTTTATTTTAATCAAGGGGGCAAAGGGGTCCACCTTCATGACCCCGGGGATGGTTGTGTGGATTAAGGGCCATTCTCTGTTAATCATGTGCACCATTTTCCTGGGGTCTGCTGCCATATTCCAGGTGCTGTTAAGGGTTTTTAAAGTAAATATTTTAAAACCCATCATTCTTGTGGGCACCTTTGCCCTGGCCATGGCCTTTGCCGCCAATGATCTGGTGAATTTCATCGGTGTACCCCTGGCCGGTTTAAATGCCTATCAGACAGCCGTTGCATCAACGGATCCCCTGGGCATCACCATGATGGCATTGAGTAAAAAAGTGCAATCCCATACCTTTCTTTTGCTCCTGGCAGGCTTCATCATGGTACTGACCCTCTGGCTTTCAAAAAAGGCCAAAACAGTGACAGAGACGGAGATCAGTCTGGGACAGCAGGACGAAGGTACAGAACGCTTTGAATCCATCTGGCTTTCTCGAAAAATTGTCAACATGGTGGATTCCTTATTCGGTTCCATTAAAAAAATAATTCCCGGAAGTCTCCAGGATGCCGTGGGCAAACGACTTCTTCCTGCCACAAATTCTGTTTTGGTAAGCCAGAAAGATAAACCCTCCTTTGATCTAATCCGGGCATCGGTGAACCTCATGGTTGCCAGTGCCGTGGTTTCTTTGGCCACCTCTTTTAAGCTGCCGCTTTCCACCACCTATGTCACCTTTATGGTGGCCATGGGCTCTTCTTTCTCTGACCAGGCTTGGGGCAGAGAAAGTGCGGTTTACCGGGTCACCGGGGTTTTGACGGTGATTGGGGGCTGGTTCATGACCGCCTTTATCGCCTTTGTTGTCTCCTTTGTGTTTGCCGGGATCCTTTTTTATTTTCAAATTCTGGGGGTGATCGGGCTGGTGGGTGTGGCAGGCTTTCTCATCTGGAAAAACCAGATTAAGCATAAAAATAAGGAAAAGGAAAAGGATGAGATTAATATTTTCACCATGGACAAAGTGGATAATTTCCAGGATGCTGTATCCGATACCTTTGACCACCTGGCTTATCTGCTTAAGTCCATCAGAGAATCTCTGGATACGGGATTTGACGCCCTGTTTGAAGAAGATCTGGATCGGTTGAAACAGGAACGAAAGCGGGTGAAGCAGTTCCAGGTGTGGGCCAATGTCATCATTGCCAATATTTTTAAGGTCCTTCGATTACAGCACCAGGAGGATATCAAAACATCCTATAACTATTACCAGATTATCAGATGTCTTCAAAAGGTGTCCGATGCCCACCGGGATATCATCATCCGCTCCGCCCGCCATGTGAGCAATCGACACAAAGGTCTGCTTCCGGTGCAGATTGAGGAATTAAAACAGGTTCGGGCCTGTGTAATGAAAATCTTGACTATGATGGAAGAGACCTTCAACAAAAAGGAGTTCATCCACCATGACACAATCACCTCAGAAGTTAACAGTATGAGACGTCTTATCAACGCCTGCAATGAAAACCAGATTGAGCGAATCCGAGATGACTCTTCAAAAACTCGTTTGAGCATTCTTTTTTATGCCATCGGTGGTGATTGCCTCACAATGATGCGGCAGAATGTCCGGCTCCTTGAGATTTTTAATGACTCTTTTTCCCTGGACGATACTTCCAAATCATAACTGTGATCAAAGGTCAGCCCTCGGAGGCGGTATCTTTGTTGACAGGGTTCAGAGCTATAACAGCCAATGGACTTAGGCAAAAAAGGCCTTAAAGGCATCAATCACCCTTGCAATATCATCGGCGCTGATGTCCAGGTGGGTGACCAGACGCAGATGATCCTCTTCGGAAATGAGAATCCCCCGTTCCTCCATAAATAAGGGAAGACCGGCTCCCCTTCCCAGGGTGGAGACAAACACCATGTTGGTCTGACCTGAACCTGGACTGATTTCAAGTTCTTTGATGTCAGTAAGTCCTGCTTTCAAGTGGGTGGCATTTTCATGATCCAGGGCCAGCCGTTCAACATTGTTCTCCAGGGCATAAATCCCCGCCGCTGCCAGTATGCCTGCCTGGCGCATGCCGCCCCCCAGCATTTTTCGCCATCTCCGTGCCTTTTTTATCAGGTCATGGGAAGCACACAACACGGATCCCACCGGTGCACCAAGACCTTTGGAGAGGCACACCGAGACAGAGTCAAAATGATTTGAGATATCTGAAACCGGGCAATTGAGTTTAACAGCGGCGTTGAATATCCTGGCCCCATCCAGATGAAACTTCAAATTTTTGGCCCTGGCAAAGGCCTGTGCATCATCAAGATACTCCATGGGGAGCACCTTGCCCCCCTGGGTGTTTTCAAGGCAGAAAAGGGCAGTGGGTGCAAAATGGAAATCATCGGGTTTAATGTACTGCCCCACTTTTTTAAGATCCAGGCTGCCGTCGGGCTCAAGATCCAGGGGCTGGGGCTGGATGCTTCCAAGGACCGCTGCCCCGCCAGCCTCGTACCGATAGGTGTGGGCCTGTTGCCCCACAATGTACTCATCCCCCCTCTTGCAGTGGCTCATCAAGGCCAGAAGATTGCTCTGGGTTCCTGAAGCACAAAAAATGGCGGCTTCTTTTCCCAGCATATCAGCGCAAAGGGTTTCCAGCTGGTTGACGGTGGGATCTTCACCATACACATCATCACCAACTTCTGCCTGGGCCATGCAGTGTCGCATGGCATCACTGGGTTTTGTTACTGTGTCGCTTCTCAGGTCAATCAATGGGTTGATTCCTTTTCTCGGTATTTTTAAAAGATTTTTTGGGATTAATCTTCATCCAGATTTTAAGTATTGTTCTGGCCATGGGTAGCAGAAGAATTCCCCTTTTTTTGAACCATAAGCATATTACCTGGAGATATTAACTGGCTACCCACGATGATTCTGGACTCCATGGGGCCAGGTAAATACTTAAAACCCTATCCTTTTTTAAAAAAACATTCAATTTTTTTTCCGATGGTGTGGTATAAATTCAGGTATGCAGTTATCAGATGAAAATTTAAATATTCCTGTCAGACTTTTTTTGCCAGCTATTTTTATACTATTTGTGGTGGTGGTGATGACCGCATTCATTGCCTGGTCCACCTGGCAGAATCTTGACCGGGATCGAAACAACGCCGTTAAATGGCTTTTACGTGAAGCAGATGCCCTTACCCATGTCATGGAAACCGATGCCGGTGCCCAGGTAAGAGAAGGCCGAGAGATCTCAGCTACACTGGAACAACTCATGATGACAATGGGTGCAACGGAAAATATGGCCTATATCTATTGCCTTGATTCCCGGACTGGGAAGGTTTATTATCCCCCTACCCATAAAAACAGGTCCCATGCAATCATGAAAGCCCATGCCATGAAATCATTGGGGGAGACACACAAAATAATAGATATCGATGGGAGCATACCGGTTCTGGAGTTGACGCGACAACTGCTCTTATCAAACAATAAAATTTCTTTGAAAATTCAAAATGTGGAGAATCGTCAGGCTCAGACTCAGACCTTGCCAGCCATTTCAATTCAGGGAAACGGGGGGGACAATCCCAGTGATATCCATGTGGTCATGGGCTTGACCATGGATCTTTATGGGGAGGCTCGGCGGGCAGATCTTCACCATGCAGCCATTATGATTTCCATTTTACTGGCCCTGGGTGCCGGTGCCGTTTTTTTTGTTTTTGTGATTAGAAAATATCTTGAAGATTTAAGCCGCATGCAGCTACTGCAAAGCCAGGTTCATAAAAATGAAAAATTTGCAGCCATTGGCCAACTCAGTGCCAGTGTGGCCCATGAGATCCGAAACCCCTTAAGTTCCATCCGAGGATTTGCCAAGTTTTTTGTTCATCAGTTTAAAGACAATGAAGAACACCGAGAATATGCCATGATCATGGTAAAAGAGATAGACCGGATCAATGGGGTGATTACGGACCTGATCACCTTTGCAAGACCCTTGGAACTCCATCGAAAAAGGGTGAATGCCAAGACCCTTGTCCGCCATATATTGCGTCTGATTGAAGGTGATTCCAGATCCAAGGGGGGTGTGATCTCCATGGAGATTGATGATACCATGGCACCCTTGTTCGTGGATGAGGATCAGATGAAGCAGGTGCTGCTCAATCTGGTCATCAATGCCCTTAACGCCCTTAAACCCGGGCAGCACATCACCGTGGGCGGGGCGGGCAAACCAGGCGATTGCCGGGGCTATTTATGGATTGAAGATGAGGGACCGGGTATCCCCCCCGGAGATCAGCAACGTATTTTTAATCCATTTTTCAGTGGGGGCAACAAAGGAACGGGACTGGGGCTTGCCATTGCGGGTAAAATTGTTGAGAACCACGGCGGCAGATTGGTCTTGGAAAGTCCGGTCCCGGGAAAAACAGGGGGGTGCCGCTTTACTATCTCCCTTCCCATGACAAAAAAAGGGGATGTGTGTTGACGGTAATGAAACTGTTGATTGTGGATGATGATGCGTCCCACCTAAGGATGCTCTGTGCGGTATTGGGCAGTCGGGGGGTTGGGGTGGACACGGCAGACTCCGGGGAGAGGGCCGTGGAAAAGGTTGCCCATGCCACCTATGACCTGGTACTCATGGATGTAAAAATGGAGAATATGGATGGCATTGAGGCCATGAACCGTATGATTGCCCTGCGACCGGGTCTTCCCATCATACTCATGACCGCCTTTGGTTCCATTGATGCGGCGGTGGATGCCATGAAAACCGGTGCAAGGGATTACATCACAAAACCCATTGATATGGATTCATTGATATCTCTACTGGACAACATCCTTTCTCCCGGGGACCCCCTTGCATCCGGGGATTCAAAAACTGTTTTACATGGAAAAGGTCTACAGCTTTCTGGCATAATTGGAGAAAGCGACGCCATGCAGGCCGTGTTTGAGATGGTGGCACGGGTGGCACCCTCGGATGCCTCTGTATTGATTGTGGGGGAAAGTGGAACAGGTAAGGAGCTCATTGCCAATGCCATCCATGCCAGCAGTCATAGAAAGCAAAAGCCCTTTATAAAGGTCAATTGTGCCTCCATACCGGAAGCGCTTCTTGAAAGTGAGCTTTTTGGTCATACAAGGGGAGCCTTTACGGGTGCCATAAAAGCCCGCCAGGGCCGTTTTTATATGGCAGACAAGGGCAGCATTTTTCTGGACGAAATCGCAGAGATGTCCATGGCTGTCCAGGCCAAGCTGCTCCGGGTGCTCCAGGAAAAGACCTTTGAACCCCTGGGGTCCGGAAAAACTATCCAGGTGGATATCCGGGTGATTTCAGCCACCAACAGAGTCTTGGCATCGGAACTCTTGGAAAACCGGTTCAGGGAAGATCTTTATTATCGGTTGAATGTGGTCAGCATCTCCCTTCCTCCCCTCCGCAGCAGAAAGGAGGATATCCCCTTACTCACCCGATTTTTTATTGAAAAATACAGCCGGGCAAACCAGCGGCACATCACAGGATGTACCGACTCGGTGGAAACCCTTTTGGCACAATATTCCTGGCCGGGTAATATTCGTGAGCTTGAAAACGCTATGGAACGGGCTGTAATCCTGACCCGTGGTCCCAGGATTACTCCAGAAGATTTGCCCTCGTCAATATTGCCGGACATCCAGGAGGAAAACACATGCGCTTCCATGGAATCTTCGGAAATATCCCTGAAGGAGATGGAAAAAAAGATGATTTTAAAAACCTTGGAAGAGACCGGAGGCAATAGAACCCGCTCCTCGGATATTCTGGGAATCTCCAGAAGAACGCTTCAGTTAAAATTGAAAAAATATGGAGTGAATTGAATGGGATTCTTTTTTTCCCGAAGACCCCGGTTGGATCAATTTTTCATGACAGCGTATCGCATGCCCTTTGGGTTGGATAGATTAACACCCGGGGTGGATAACAATCGATACGACGTCTGTTTGAGTCAGACTTTTTGCAGGAGTGCAGAGGCGTTTGTTTTTTGTCTTATGGAAGAGATGGATATGTCCGTTGGAGAAAAAAAGCGCACCGGAA
>JASFYZ010000158.1:0-3739 GCA_045046665.1 Desulfobacterium sp. | reverse complement strand
GAAGCACAGACTCTGTTTGAGGACAAACTTGCCCGCAGTTTCTGTGGTTTAGCCTAAAAGGGCAAAAATACCCCCCGACGTTCCCGTTCCGGTCAGGGCAGCCGTCGGGGGCGGAATTATGCAATTTTCAATATTTGTTGTGTCCGTTAAGTACCCGAGCATATATTCCTCAAAATAAAACTGAGACATATCAGCGATATATACCCACGGAATGCTGAAAAACATATGTGTGGGTACTTATATTGGTTTCCATTTTACAACTCTTTTTTCAAGGAATCCCACCAGAGTCCACATGCCAAGCCCCATGGCAGACAGCCAGAGAATGGCGGCAAACACCAGATCCACCTGGAGACGAGCATTAGATTGAATCATGAGAAACCCCAACCCCTGTTGTGCCCCCACCCATTCACCGATGACAGCACCAATGGTGGCCACGGATACCCCCACCCGAAGACCGGCGAAAAACTGGGGCAGTGCCCAAGGCCAGTAAAGCAGCATGAAAGTGTCATAAAAAGAAGCGCCCATGAGCCGGAACAACACCCGGTACTCGGGATCACAGTTTTTCAACCCCGACAACAGACTGACGGTGATGGGAAAAAAAATAATAATCCAGGCCATGAACACCTTGGAGGCAATGCCATATCCCAGCCACACCACCAGAAGTGGTGCCAGGGCAAAAACAGGAATCGCCTGGGATGCCACCAAAAACGGAGACAGAGCCTTTTCCAGTGTCGGTTTGGCAAACATCAGGGTGGCAAGGGGAACCGCTGTGCACAGGGCCAGCAGTATTCCCAGGATAATTTCAAGAAAAGTGATGGCTGCATGGGGCAGAATTAATGACGTCCGGGTCACCGCCGTGACCAGTATGACGGAAGGAGGCGGCAGGATAAACACCGGTATCTCCATGATCCGGGTGGTCCCTTCCCACAATCCCAGAATCACCAGCACCAGAGTAAGAGAAAGAAAGTCAGATAACTTCACAGGTCTCCCCCTTCAAGCTGAACCAGCACCTGTTCTTTAATGGCCATAAGCCCGGGATCTGTGAACTTTCGGGGTTTTTTCTGATCCAGCACAAAACGCTGGGTAATCACCATGGGGGAAGGGCTGAGCAGGTACACTTCATCGGCCAGAAGCAGGGCCTCTTCAATGTCATGGGTGATCATGAGAATGGTTTTGTTAAATTCTGTCTGAAGCAGAAGTAGAAGGGACTGTAGACGTCGTCGGGTAATGGCATCCAGGGCGGACAGGGGTTCATCCAGCAGGATCAGATCCCGATTAAACATAAGCGTTCTAACAAGGGCACAGCGTTGGCGCATGCCCCCGGACACCTCATGGGGCAGGTAAGATTCATACCCGGAAAGCCCCATGCGAGAAAATAGGATCTCTGCCTTTGTTGTCATTTCAGACTGGGTCTGTTTTCCGACCTTTGCCGGCAACAGGGCATTGTCAAGCAGGGAAAACCAGGGCAGGAGAAGATCTTTTTGCTGCATGTAAGCCGCATGGTTACCCAAATGGGGCAAAGGGGTTCCGTTCCAGGAGATGCTCCCCCGGTCCAGGGTTACCACATGGGTGAGCCCGTCAAACAGGGTACTTTTTCCGCATCCCGAAGGCCCCACAAGGACATTGAACTGGCCCTGCCCCACCTTTAGATCAAATTGGGAAAAAACCGGTGCGCCGCCATATATTTTTGTTGCGCCTGAAATTTCAAGCATACTCATGCACACTCATAGTTGTTGACCCAAAATGTAAATATTCGGGTTGGTAATGTAAGGGAGGTCGGAACAGGAGGGAGGAAAACGAAAAAAGACTTTCCTTCGCCAGAATTATCTGGATCAGGTTCCAGGAGTCGAGACGCACATCAGTCTCCTCTCAGCCGATTTCCATCGGCTCCCCCAGCCTATCATTGCAGTTTGCAATGGTTTTGGTGAGATATCACGGAAGGAACGGTTTTGTCAATCCCGCTTATTTTCTTTCAGCCATTCAATAATATCATTGGACTCATACAGGGTTTTTCCATCAATGCCAAGACAGGGCACCTGGGTTTTACCTCCGACATCCAGGAGTGCCTGTCGATTTTCCGGAGAAAAATCCCGATCCACCAGAGGAATGGAAATCTGGTGCTGTTTCATGAAATCAACTACTTTTCTGCAATAGGGACAGGTGGGGGAGATATAAAGTTTCAGTTCGGTCATTTTTTTCCTCATGGGATAGATTTGGTTATTTTTTACGCAATGATCCAATTTCTTTAAGACTCAATCATAACCTGTTCCCGTATATAATTCCAGTTCTGAAACGCATCTTTCTATGCTACTATCACCGGGCAAGACTATTTTGACAAAAGACCCTTAAACACAACATGGGCCTTAAAAATTCAGGGAAGGGATTTATGACAGACGCAGATGTAATCATAATCGGGGCTGGGGCATCGGGCCTGATGTGCGCCATGGCAGCAGGCAAGCGTCATCGCCGGGTGGTGGTACTGGATCATGGCAAACAGCCGGGACGTAAAATTATCATGTCCGGCGGGGGACGGTGCAACTTCACCAACATGAATATGGAGGCAGACAATTTCATCTCCCATAACCCCCACTTTGTAAAATCAGCCATAAGCCGGTTTTCCCAATGGGATTTTCTGGAGATGATAAATACCCACGACATATCCTACCATGAAAGGGATCATGGCCAGCTTTTCTGCAACAACAGCAGTGGAGAGATCCTGGAGATGCTTTTAAAGGAATGCAAAAAGGTGAAGGTGGATGTTCAGCTCGAAACCACCATTGATAAGATCACCCAGGAAGAAACCGGGGCTTTTTCCGTTTCAACAGACCAGGGGAACTTTCAGGCTTCGTCCCTGGTGGTGGCCACAGGAGGGCTTTCCATTCCCGGGGCCGGGGCCACGCCATTGGGGTATCGCATTGCCGAACAGTTTAATATCAAGGTGTGGCCCACCCGGCCCGGCCTGGTACCATTTACCCTGCAACCACCGGACAAACAAAAATTATCCGATCTGCCCGGCATCAGTGTGGATGCCACAGTGACGGTGGAACATCACAGTTTCCGTGAAAACATCCTCTTTACCCACAGAGGACTGAGTGGACCTGTCATTCTCCAGATCTCCTCCATGTGGCCCCCAGGGGAAACGATAAATATTAACCTGCTGCCGGAAATAGACCTTGAAGAAATATTAAAAGCGGCCCAGTCAACATCTCCCAAACGAAAGCTTAAATCCCTGCTGGCAGATTTCCTGCCCAAACGACTGGTGGCAGCCATGGTGGACGAGCCACTGGCAGATCAGGCGCTACATGCCCTTTCCCACAGTAAATTCAAAGCCATTGCCAAAAATCTTCACCATTGGCAGCTAAAGCCCGGCGGTACAGAAGGATATCGCACGGCAGAGGTGACCCTGGGCGGGGTGGACTGCAATGCCATATCCTCCAAAACCATGGAAGTCCAGCAGGTCAAAGGACTTTTCTTCACAGGCGAAGTGCTGGACGTCACCGGCTGGCTGGGAGGATATAATCTCCAGTGGGCATGGTCTTCTGGGTGGTGTGCAGGGCAATATGTTTAAACATACACTTTTTTATGGTATCGTAGTAGAATAACTCATCAGTCATAAGTCTCTGCATATTTTGTATAGACATTAGCACTACAGCGACACTTTGACTTGAAACCCTTATGGCAATTGATTTCCATGGATTAAATCAGCATGAATCATAAGCAAAATGGCACGCGTTTCTTA
>JASFYZ010000157.1:0-6310 GCA_045046665.1 Desulfobacterium sp. | reverse complement strand
TTATCTTAAACAATAATTTTGAATAAAAATGACTAAGAAAAAAGAAGGAGAATAAAGAGGTGACCCTGCTTCAACAGATTCAAAACGGTGATGATCTTAAAACCTTTTCCCGGAAGGAGCTGCCGATTCTGGCAGCAGAAATCAGGGAAAGAATTATTTCCGTGGTATCAAAAACCGGGGGTCATCTGGCATCCAGCCTGGGTGCTGTTGAGCTGACCCTGGCCATTCATTATGTATTTGATCTGCCCGTGGACAGTCTTATCTGGGATGTGGGCCACCAGGCATATGCCCATAAATTGCTCACGGGAAGGGATAAACAATTTGATACATTGAGGTCGTATAAGGGAATTTCCGGGTTCACCAAAATCAGTGAAAGTCCCTGTGACGCCTTTACTGTGGGACATGCCAGCACCTCCATTTCTGCCGGACTTGGCATTGCCAGTGCAAAGCATTTGAAACAGGATCAATCCAAAGTGATTTCCGTCATTGGAGATGGGTCCCTCACCGCAGGGCTTGCCTATGAAGGCTTGAACCAGGCCGGTGACTCAGAGCGGGATCTCATTGTAATCCTCAATGACAATGACATGTCCATCTCCCCCAATGTGGGGGCTCTCTCTTCTTTTTTAAGCAGAAAATTGTCAGCCCACTCCCTCCAGAGCATGAGAAAAGAATTTGGCGTATTTTTAAAATCATTGCCAAGAATTGGGGATGATATTTATAAGCTTGCCAAACGATCCGAAGACTCCTTTAAAACTTTTGTCACCCCGGGCATGCTGTTTGAAGCCTTTAATTTTGATTATTTTGGCCCCATTGACGGTCATCGATTAGATCATCTCATTGATATCCTGGAAAACATCAAAAAACACAATGAACCCGTGCTGCTCCATGTGATTACCACCAAGGGCAAAGGGTATCCCCCGGCGGAAAAAAATCCTGTGTACTACCATGGCGTGGGGGCTTTTGATGTTGAAACAGGTGACAGCCCCCCCAAAAAAGAAAATCCACCGCAAAAAAAGAAAATTCCCACTTACACCCAGGTGTTTGGCAAGACCATGCTGGATCTTGCGGCCATGGATGACCGAGTGGTGGCCATCACAGCTGCCATGCCCGAGGGAACGGGGTTAAAAGCATTTGCAGAAAAGTTTCCCCAGCGTTTTTTTGATGTGGGTATTGCCGAGCAACACGCCGTCACCTTTGCTGCTGGCATGGCATCCCGGGGCATGAGACCGGTGGTGGCTATATATTCCACCTTTATGCAGCGGGCCTATGATCAAATTCTCCATGATGTGTGCATTGATAATCATCCAGTTGTTTTTGCCCTGGATCGCGGAGGGATTGTGGGGGAAGACGGCCCTACCCATCACGGACTCTTTGATTATGCATTTCTAAGAAATATTCCCAATATGACCCTCATGGCTCCCAAGGATGAGAACGAACTGAGCATTATGCTTAAAACGGCTCTCAACCATGATGGCCCCATTGCCCTGAGATATCCCCGGGGCAAAGGAGAAGGGGTTAACATTGATCCCACGGCCCCTGTTCTGGAAATTGGTAAAGGGGAACTGATCCAGGAGGGGCATGACCTTTTGCTTCTTGCCGTGGGAGGAACGGTGCAAGAGGCCCTAAAGGCCGCTGACATTCTTGAAAAAGAGGGGGTTTCCGTGGCAGTCATCAATGCCAGATTTATCAAGCCCCTGGACAAAAGGCTTATCCTTGACACAGTGGCAACAACCGGAAAGATAATTACTGTTGAAGAGCATGTCCTGGATGGAGGCTTTGGCAGCGCGGTGCTGGAACTTTTGGCGGACAATGATGCCCTTAATTGCAAATTAAGACGTGTGGGTATAAGGGACACCTTTGTGGAGCATGGCCCCCAGGCAATTTTACGCAGAGAATATAAGGTGGACGCACAGGCGGTGCTATCAACGGCGAAGGAACTTTTGGGCCATGGTTAAATCTATTAAAACAAGACTGGATGCCCTCCTGGTGGAAAAGGGCCTGGCCCCCTCCCGGGAAAGGGCCCGGGCCATGATCATGGCTGGCAAGGTCAAGGTCAATGATGGGGTGGTGGACAAGGCCGGGACAAAAATTTTCCCCCATGCAACGGTGATGTTAAAAGAAAAAGATATCCCCTATGTGAGCCGGGGGGGGCTCAAACTTGAAAGGGCCGTGGATGTGCTGTCCCTGGACTTGTCTGGACTTACCTGCCTGGACATCGGGGCATCCACCGGCGGCTTCACCGACTGTATGCTCCAGAATGGTGCCGCAAAGGTTTTTGCCGTGGATGTGGGATATGGTCAAATGGCCTGGTCCCTGCGACAGGATGCCCGGGTCATCGTTATTGAACGCACTAATATCCGATATATTGACTTTGAGACCATTGGGGGATTAATGGATCTTATCACCATAGACACCTCTTTTATCTCATTAAAACTGGTGGTGCCCGCAGCAGAACAGTTCATGAAACCCGGCACCCTGATTTTGGCCCTGATCAAACCCCAATTTGAAGCGGGTAAGGAGCGAATCGGTAAAGGAGGCGTGGTGAGAGATCCGGTGTTAAGGATGGAGATTGTGGGAGAAATTGTATCCTTCTTTATCCAGCGGGGGTATGAGACCCTTCCTGTTATTGAATCTCCGGTGCCAGGCCCCAAGGGAAATATTGAGTTTATCCTCCCCATGACGTTTGTCACCCTCCCCTGAGCTAAAGACTCAGGGTTTTTTTGCCGATTTTTTATAAATCTTACAGTTAGGTAAAACTATCCTTGCATCATTGATGCAAATTGATATATGTAAATTATTGATTCAATTTATTAATCACTCAACTTTTGGAATTGGTAAATCTGTATGGTATCATGCGTAAAACATTGTTATTCTGGCATAATTAATGCTTTATACTGTTTATATAAAAGTGTAGGCAAGCCTAACATTACTTTCATGATTCGTTGTGGGCAGGCCAGATCCCTAATACGGTCTGCCCGTGGCAGTTATAAAAAAAACATGGAGCCTGTTTAAAAAAATCATGTTCCAATAAAGCTGCCAGTTTTTTTAAAAAACATATTCCTAAAACTTGAGTTAATCACTGGAAAAGGAGCTGTAATGACGGAACAAATCGCAAAATCAAGAAACATCGCTCTGGCAGGTCATGGGGGTGCGGGTAAAACTTCTCTGGCTGAATCAATGCTTTTCAACGCTGGCGTTATCAAGCGTCTGGGTAAGATTGAAGAGGGCAACACCGCCATGGATTTCCAGCCTGAAGAAGTGAGAAAACAGCAGAGTGTAAGCAGTGCTTTTCATAAATACACCTGGAAAAAATACGCCGTTACCCTGATGGACACCCCTGGAGACCAAAATTTCTTTTCCGCTGCAAAAACCTGTATTCCTGCTGCAGACAGTGTCATCATCGTTGTGGATGGTGTAGACGGTCCCAGTGCCATGACCGAAGAAGTTGCCGTTTGTGTGGAAGAACACAGCCTCCCATCAGTACTCTTCATTAATAAGATGGATAAGGAACGGGCCAATGTGGATGAGATGGCCATCATCTGTGAAACCACCCTGAAAAGAAAAGCCATCATTGTCCAACTTCCCATGGGTCAGATGGATGACTTCAAGGGAATTGTGGACGTTATTTCAGGCAAAGCCTATGTCTATGATGAAAAAGGAAAATCCACCCAGACCGATATCCCGGCAGAGATGACCGAGGCCTATGAATCTGCCCGGGAATCCTTTGTTGAAAATATTGCAGAGCTGGATGATGATCTGCTTGAAAAATACCTGGAAGGTGAAGAACTTACAGAAAATGAATTAAAAGCCACCTTTAGAAAAGGGGTGCTTGCCTGTGAGTTCTCACCGGTGCTGTGCGGTTCTGCCACCCAATTTGTTGGCATTGACCTTCTCTTTGATTTCATCAACACCAGCCTGCCCTCCCCCCTGGATCGTGGTAATTGGATCGCCAAAGATGAGGCGGGAGAAACGCTGGAAGTGGCACCTGATCCCGATGCCCCCTTTTATGGATATGTCTTTAATACCATTGTGGATCCCTATGCTGGACGACTGTCTTTGTTCCGGGTTATTTCCGGCACCCTGGGAAAAGAGGGAACCTTTCTCAATGTAAATAAAAACACCAAAGAGCGCTTCACACAGCTTCTGGAAATACAGGGTAAAGAACAGGCCCCCATCTCTGAAGCCCTGCCCGGTGCCATCGTGGCGGTTGCCAAGCTGAAAGAGACCTTTACCGGCGATACCATGAGTGATGATAAAGAAATTATCTTTGAAGCTCCCCAGCCCATGCCCCCGGTGATTGCCTTTGCTGTTTACGCCAAAAACAAGGGTGACGAGGATAAAATCCATGGTGCTCTAAGAAAAATTCTTGAAGAAGACACGGGGCTCCAACTCAAACGGGAAGTGGAGACCAACGAAACCGTTCTTTCGGGTCGCGGGCTGGTACACATTGAAACCACCATTGAAAAAATCAAACGAAAATTCAATGTGGAGATGGGCATCAAAACCCCCAAGGTGCCTTATAGAGAAACCTTTAAGAGAAAAATTCGGGTCCAGGGAAAGCATAAAAAACAGTCCGGTGGTCATGGGCAGTTTGGTGATTGCTGGATTACCCTGGAACCCATTGCCAAGGGCAAAGGATTTGAGTTTGTGAATGCCGTCGTGGGGGGCTCTATTCCCAAAACGTATATTCCTGCCGTGGAAAAGGGCGTGATAGAAGCATCTGAAAAGGGCCTTCTGGCAGGTTTCCCCTGTGTGGATTTTAAGGTGACTCTGGACGACGGCAGCTATCACTCGGTTGATTCATCTGAAATGGCCTTTAAAATGGCGGGTTCCATGGCCTTTAGAAAAGCGGCTGAACAGGCCAAGTCAGTCCTTTTGGAACCCATCATGAATGTTTCCATCCTGGTTCCCGATGAGTTCACCGGCGATATTATGGGCGATCTTAACTCCCGTCGGGGTCGTGTGTTAGGCATGGATACCGAAGGAGAAAAGCAGGTGATTAATGCCAATGTTCCCATGGCGGAATTTCTAAGATATGCACCGGACCTGAGATCCATGACCGGGGGCCGGGGCACCTTTACCATGAAATTTGGTCATTATGACGAGGTTCCAGGGGAACTTTCCCAGAAGGTCATTGAAAAAATCAATGCTGAAGAAGAGGAAGAATAATTAATTGTGAAGGTGGCAGGTAGATTCCTGCCGCCTTCACAAAATCTGGATGATGCCGGGTTTACCTCACTGAAAATTGTGAGGTAAACAAACGTTATCCTGACAGCGTTTTGTTCGTTACTATCCGGTAATGAGTCCGAGAACTTCCATGTATTTTTCTGAGGTGTGTTTGATGACATCTGCGGGAAGTTCCGGTCCGGGCGATTTTTTATCCCAGCCGGAAGATTCCAGCCAATCCCGGATAAATTGTTTGTCAAAACTTTTCTGGGCACCACCGGGGCAATAGGTTGCCTGGGGCCAGAACCGTGAAGAATCCGGGGTCAGCACTTCATCTATGAGAATGATCTCTCCATCCACCATGCCAAACTCGAACTTGGTGTCAGCAATGATAATATTTTTTGCAAGGGCCTTTTCCACCCCTCTGTTATAAATGGCCAGGCTCAGATCCCTGAGTTTTTCCGCCTGGGCTTTCCCAAGAAGCTTAACCGTGTGGTCAAAATCCACATTAATGTCATGGTCTCCCACTTCGGCTTTGGTAGATGGGGTATAAAGGGGCTGGGGCAGCTTGTCTGATTCCTTTAATCCCTCGGGCAGTGTGATACCGCAGACATGCCCTTCCTTTTGGTAGGATTTCCAGCCTGAACCGGAGATATATCCCCGGACAATACATTCAACCGGAAGGGGTTCTGCCTTTTTCACCAGCATGCTTCTCCCCTCAAGAATCTCTGCATAGGGCTTACATATTTCTGGAAACTGATCCACTTCATGGGTGATAAGATGGTTGCCAATGAGATCTTCCATCTCTTTGAACCAGAATGCGGAAATTTGTGTCAGCACCTTTCCTTTATCTGGAATGCCATTGGGAAGCACCACATCAAAGGCGGAAAGCCTGTCTGTGGTGACCATGAGAAGTGTGTCTCCAAGATCATAAATATCCCGGACTTTTCCTTTTCTTACCATGTTAAGATTCTTAAAATTTGTTTCAAGTATCGGTTGGGTCATTTGGGACTCCTGCATTTTTTATTTTGGATGTCGCCATCCGTTATATCATTCCAAGCCTGCGTTACTTTTTTCGGAAGATGCTTTTCCAGAAAATAGGCTGCTCACCCGGGAAAGTGTAAAGCGGCAAAAGTAAGGATGC
>JASFYZ010000156.1:0-5086 GCA_045046665.1 Desulfobacterium sp. | reverse complement strand
CGCTCTCTTATTGTTTTTTTTGTATATTAGCAATTTATCGTTATCATATGTCTTTTATACGCGATACCCCTGTTTTTAACAATCAAAATTTAGAAACGGCCATTAAAAATGGGCTCATATTGCCTGCTGTTGCTCAACGGCAATATGAACCCAAACAAGATTGCAGCCACCTTGGCTTTTGCCGTGGACAATGGAATTGTCTTGATTGCTTAATTAAATTATCCACACATATGTTTTTCAGTATTCCATGGCAAGTCCTCAATAAGTTCGGGTATTCAGTGACCCATTTTGAATACCAGCCTGCATTTAAAGGCTTAAACGAGCTTTATCTTCCCAGGTGATTGAAAATCTACTATTCCATGGATATATATTCCTGATATTTATAGATTTTGTCTTGATAAGTTATCTGCTCGGATACTTATTTTAAGATATCGTACCAGGGTTTGCTGGCTTTTCCGGAAATATCCATATAAATATGTTTTATCATGGTGTACTCTTCAAGTACCATTTTGGAAAGATCTTTCCCCCACCCCGAGGCCTTGCATCCTCCCCAGGGGGTATCACAAAAGATGATCAAATGCTCATTGATCCATACGGTGCCGGCCTTGATTCTACCGGCAAGGGCAACCCCCTTTGCCCCATCCCCTGTCCAAATGGAAGCGGCCAGCCCAAAGGGACTATCGTTGACCATATCAATGGCCTTGTCGATATCCTGGAATCGACACAACCCCACCACCGGCCCAAAAATTTCTTCTTGCATGAATTGGGCGGTGTGATCACATTCTCCAAAAATGGTGGGGGCCACAAAAAAACCATCCCTGGTATCAGGGGTTTGGGGGCGCTCCCCTCCCAAAAGAAGGGTGGCTCCGCTCTTTTTGGCCCCATCAATATAGGCCTCAATTTTATCCCTGTGGCCTGCGTAGGCCACAGGACCCATGGCGGTCTCCATTTTCATGGGATCTCCATAGCAAAGGGCTTTGGTGGCGGTAATGAACTTTTCAGCAAAGGTATCATATATCTTTTCATGGATATAAAAACGGCTGGCTGCGGCACACACCTGGCCGGAATTAAAAAATGCGCCAAAGACGGCACCCTCAACCGCAGCATCCACATCCGCGTCCTCCATCACCAGGAAAGCATTTTTCCCGCCCAGCTCAAGCCCCACGGGCTTGACAGTCTCACTTGCCATGGCCATGATCCGTTTTCCAGTAACGGTATCTCCGGTGAATCCGATTTTGGCCACCCTGGGGTGGCGCACCAGGGCTTCACCAATCTCCGCACCAGGTCCGGGCACCACATTGACCACGCCGGGCATGGCACCGGCCTCGGTGAAAATCTCTCCCAGCTTTAACGCCGTCAAAGGGGCAATGGAAGGGGGTTTTACAACACAGGTATTGCCCGTTACCAGTGCTGCACCCAGTTTCCAGATCACCATCATGGCCGGAAAATTCCACGGGGTGATAAGCCCCACCACACCAAGGGGCTCATGGACGGTGGTGGATAGACACCAGGGTCCCACAGGAATGGAGTCCCCGGTCATGGCCCGGGCCACCCCTGCAAAGTATTCCAATTGTTCGGCACACATGGGTACGTCAAAATTCATGGTTTTCCGAAGAGGAGAACCGTGTTCAAGGGTTTCCAGTTCCGCCAGTTCTTGCTGACGTTCCATGATGAGCCTGGAAGCCTTTAACAAAACCTTGGATCGTTCTCCCACAGGAGTTGCAGACCAGGCTGGACCTGCATCATGGGCCGCCTCCACTGCCATTTCCAAATCCGCCACGCCACATTTTGCCACATGGGCGATGATTTTACCATTGGCAGGATTGATAACCGGTGTTGTCATGCCGCTTGCGGCATCTTGCCACTTACCATTGATAAATGCTTTACAGGACCTATTCATTGGTTTTCCTCTTTTTAAATGGATTCCACTGGAGAAATTTCTATGTTGGAAAGGTCTTCTATCCATCGAACCATATTGCTGATGCTGCCTTCCTTTTCGGAGGAATGTCCAGCAGCTTTCCAAAGCTGATGCCCCAGGGCGGAAATCGGTACAGATAGGCCGCTTTTATCGGCCAAATTCATGGCAATGCCGATGTCTTTGATCATCAGATTGAGTTTAAAGGCATCATCAAATTTACGGTTGATAATTCGTTGTTTGATATGGGTCTGGGAAACCCAGGACATACCAGTGGATGCATTGAGCACATCGGTCATCACCGATGGGTCTATACCATATTTTTTGCCGATGACCAAGCCTTCTGCCGTGGCCATAAAGGTCATGGATGTAATCAAGTTATTGATGCACTTCATCATGTGCCCTGAACCCACGGGTCCCAAATGAAAAAGCTGTTTGCCCATGGCCTTTAAAATAGGCGTTACCTTGGAAATCGCTTCCTCCTTTCCTCCCACCATAAAGATTAATTCCGCATTTTGTGCGCCGATCTGGGCACCGGAAACTGGGGCATCAATCATTTCCACCCCTTGCTTGGAAAGACGTTTTGACAGCTCCATCGTGATCCAGGGTTCCGATGAGGAGGTGTCAATGAGAATTTCTCCTCCCTGGAATCCTTCCAAAAGACCGTCGGGTCCGGTGGTAACAGCGTTAACATATTTCCCGGAGGGCAACATGGTGATCACCACATCCGAGGCCTGGGCAACCGCCTTTGGGGTTGCCATGACGGAACCCGTTTTCATCTCTTGCAATGCTCTATCAGCAGCGGCCATATCGATATCGTAGATATTCACTTCATAGCCGGCATTACAGAGGTTGGCAGCCATGGGTATACCCATTACACCCAGACCGACAAACCCCACTCGTGTTGTTTTCATGCCATGATCCTTTTTCAATTACAGGGTACCGTTGAATCAGCAGATCCCACGGGGTCTGTTCATTCAACAAAAATAGAAGATTTTTACCGGCATACTTCATTTCTACTTTACACTTTCACGAGGTGAATGTTCATTTTTCAAGGCTCGCCCTTAAAAAAGCGTAAAGTACTTTTGAGGTATATGAAGGATACCTTTTTACCATAGTGAATTTATAGTGCTCAACCTGCCCTTTCTTCAGTTGAAAAAATTGGGTAGGAACAGCGCGATTTGGGGGAAAAGTATCAAAAGTGCATTACAGACCACCAGAGCAATGACAAAAGGAATGCACCCTTTGAAAATAAGGTGTAGGGGAACATTCCCGGCCACCCCTTTGACCACATATACATTGATACCGACGGGGGGCGTAATCACCCCCATTTCACCAACGAGGACAATGATAACCCCAAACCAGATGGGGTCATATCCCAGGCTGATCACCACGGGGAAGAAAATGGGAATGGTGAGCAAAATCATGGCCAGTGAATCCATGAAGCATCCGCCGATAAAGTAAATAAAAATAATGAGACCGATGATTGTCCAGCCGGGCAACGGTAGTGTCTGAACCATGGCGGCAAGATCATAGGGAATTCGAGTAACCGCCAAAAAATGGCCGAAAAGGGTAGCGCCCGCGATGATGGTCAACACCATGCAGGAAACCCTGACCGTATCTTCAACGGCCAGCATAAAGGCTTTTCGGGAAATCATGCCCCGAAGAGTGGCTACAACCAGGGTAATGCCAGCCCCTGCTGCTCCGGCCTCGGTGGGTGTGAAAAACCCTTTAAAAAGCCCCAGCATGACAAGGGTGAAAATAATGAGCATTTCAAAAACGCTGCCCAGGGATTTTATCTTTTCCATCCAGGATGTTTTCGGGCCAGCTGGCCCCATTTCCGGATGAATACGGACAATGATATATACGGTAAAAATAAAGAGAAAGGAAAGCAGGATACCGGGAAGGATACCCGCCAGGAACAGTGAACCAATGGATTGTTCCGTCATAATTCCGTAAACAATAAAAACGGTACTGGGGGGAATAAGTATCCCCAGTGTTCCACCGGCGGCCACCGTTCCTGTGGACAGAGCCATATCATACCTGTATTTTTTCATTTCAGGTAGTGCAACTGTGGCCATGGTGGCTGCCGAGGCATTTGTTGATCCGCAGATGGATGCAAACCCGGCAGAGGCGGCAATGGTTGCGATGGCAAGCCCACCGCGTGTGTTGCCAATTATTTTATATGCACAATTGAAAAGCCTTTGGCTGATGCCGGAATGGAACGCAATTTGCCCCATTAAAATGAAAAGAGGTGCAACTGTAAGATTGTAAGAGCTGAAAATATCATAAAAATCGGTGGCCAGCAACCTAAGGCTGGCACTGGGTGTAACCAGGTAACTGAAGCCCAAGAACCCCACAAAGGTCATGGTAATCGCAACCGGCAAGCGTGTAAATAAAATACCCACAAGCATTAAAATACCGATTACGCCGACAACTGAAGCATCCATTTAAGAATTTCCTCCACACCAACTTATAAATAATCCCGGCCATGATTGGGCTTGAAAACCTTGTAAAAATAATCATGGTGTCTGCTATAGCCATGAAAAATTCGCAGATTACATCGTTAAGAATTCCCTGGCCGGGATAATTTTTGAGTTAAAATATTCCTACGCCCTTGATCCCTTTGATTTCGGAACGTTATTTTTCCCAGTCGAACCAAATCTTCTGTTTTCCAGATACCACCATGGCCACATCAACCATGGGTACCAGAGCACTGATGCCAAAGGCGATTCCCATGGCATATAAGATGGGATAAAACGCAAATTGAAGGGTTAATGATAGCTCTCCTGAATGCTTATAAAAATTGCCGTATTTAATGGTTTCCCAGGCCAGCACCACGAATACAGCGGCAATGACAGCATTGGTCAGTACATAAAAGAGCCTCTGAATCACCTGGGGCATTTTTGACATAAGTACCTCAACCGCCACATGTCCCCTTTCTATGGTTGTCTGTGCCATGGAAAGGCTTAACATTAGGGCACTGAGAAATCCCACGATCTCATAGGTCCCTGGCAACGGCATTCGAAATAAACGCAGAATGATATCAAGGCAGCTAAGGGCCATCATTGCAATGATGCAAATGCTCGAAACTTTATTAAGGCTGTGAGCCAGCCAGGCGATACTTGATTGTATGGGTCCCATGGAACACCTTTTATCTATTTTATGGTG
>JASFYZ010000155.1:0-6853 GCA_045046665.1 Desulfobacterium sp. | reverse complement strand
CTTTCAGCCCAGGAAAAAATTATCCAGGCCCGGTCCGGTGCCCTGCCCCAGGTCTATTTCCAGGAACAGGTAAACCGTACCACCAACCCCATGTGGGCCTTTGGTACCAAGCTCAACCAGGAGTCCATCGCCACAGAAGATTTTAATCCGAACCGTCTGAATGATCCCGATCCCATAACTAACTATACATCCAGGCTCTCTGTTACCTGGCCGGTGTACGACAGCGGGCAGACTTGGTATGGCCTGCAACAGGCCCGCCTCAACCAGGAGGCAAGCAGTTTTTCCCAGGAGCGAACCCGCCAACAAGTCATTGCCGGAACCATCACCGCCTATATCCGTGCCTTGCTGGTCCGGGAAAACCAGGCCGTGATTCAGCAGATCCTGGAAACGGCCCGGACTCATTTAAAGCTGGTACAATCCCGGTATGACGGGGGGTTTGTGGCAAAAAGTGATCTCTTGCGGGCCCGGGTGCACATTGCCGATCTGAAACAACAATTATCAGCGAGTAAAAGCCAGACTGATATTGCCAAATGCATGCTTAAAATAGCCATGGGCGGGGCCGGTAATCTTAATGACACCTTGACCACCCCCTTGGAAGCAAAAACAGCCATGGTAGGCAATCTGGACGAGTGGATTTCAAAGGCCCTGGCCCAGCGACCGGATTTTAAACAATTGATGTTTCAAAAACGTATTGCAGAAAAAGAAAGGGATAAAGCCAGAGCCGGTCGACTTCCTTCGGTGAGCCTTTCTGGAAACTATGAAATCAACAGTGAAGATTTTAATGACAATGGCAGTAACTACACCGTGGGGGCTGTGGCATCTTTACCGTTGTTCACCGGAGGGCGGATTTCGTCAAGAATACGAGAATCTGAATTTAACCTGAAACAGATCACAGCCGTGCTCCAGGGCATGCAACAGCGAATCTGCGGAGAGACCCGCCAGGCTTTTTTCAATGCCAGGAGTGCCTGGGAGCGAATCCATGTGGCACAATCTGCCATCGGCCAGTCCAAGGAATCTTTGCGCATTGTGAGGAATCGTTATAACAGCGGCCTTTTCACCATCACCGATCTGCTGGACGTGGAGGTCGTCGTACAACAAAGCTTGACCAATCACCTCAAGGCGGTTCACGACTACCGGGCCGCCATCACCCGTCTTAAACTGGCTTCGGGCATTATTGCTGTAAAATAACTAAAATTTACGGAAGACCACTACAGTGGCATGCCCGGTGCCTTGCATATTCGGCAAATAAGGCTTGCAACTCTTAGATTCTTATCTCTTATTTTCGTGTTATTTTGGAAAGAGAATCAGAAAGCCTTTTTGGTTCTGGCTTGTCCAGGTTAGGTGACATATTGTCTAAAACGCTCAACAGCAGGCATTGGTCACCTTCAGCCTGCTGTATTGAATAGGTGATGATTATTCGGCATCCTTCATATGACCCCAAAAGTACTTTACAGTCTTTTGGAAGCCCCCCTATAAATGGGGGAATGATTTAAAAAAGTGTAAAGTACTTTTGAAGGATGCTGATTATTCGTTAAAAAGCTTTAAACCCGACGAGAGCAGCACCAAAGCAGCCAGCAGTGCACCAGACCCCATAACCATCGCCACTGTAGGAAGACTGGCTCCTGCCTGAAACATGACCCCCACCAGAATCGGGGACAAGACTGCCCCAAGTCGCCCCATACCGATGACAAACCCTATCCCGGCCGCCCTGGCATGGGTGGGAAAAGCTGTGGCAAGAATCGAGAACAGTGCGACTACCCCTGCATTCCCAAAAAAAAGCCCCAGGGCAGCTAACAACCTCAGGTAATTCAACTCTGGAGGGGTATGCCCGAATACGGAAACAAAAATGCATGCCAGTATCAAAACGCTCACCGTTATTTTTTTTAGGTCGATATAGGTGGCCAGAAATCCAAATAACCCTCCTCCCAGAACTCCCCCCAGGTTTGCCCACACCAGTACAGTTCCGGCCATTGAGGCACTGAATCCCAAATCAACCACGATTTTAGGTGACCACTTCAAGATGAAATAGAAGGTGGTGATGTGCAGAAAATAGGCCAGGGTCAGGAGCAGGGTCGGACGAATTAGTGAGGGGGAGAAAATATCTCCTATTGATTTTTTTCTTTCCGTTTCACAGATTTTTGGCAAAGCAGATATGCTCGGATGACCCATTCTTTTCATGGCCTTATTAATCCTATCCATGGCACATAGAGGTTGCTTTCGGGCGAGCCAATGAACAGATTCGGGAACCAGAAAATATACCACTGGAAGGAGAAGCACAGTTACGATGGCCCCCAAATAAAAAATAGACCGCCAGTCATAAATTCCCAGAAGCCTTGAGGCGAAAAAACCACCAAACAGACCGCCCAGAGGGTACCCTACGGCTATCATAGAGATGCACAATGATCTGTGCCGGGAGTTTGAAAATTCTGCTGTTATAGCGTTGGTGCAAGACAGCATCCCGCCGATACCGAGTCCAACTATAATCCGCCAGACACAGAGCTGGAACGGATTGGCAGCCGTGCTAACAAGGAGCATTCCTCCGGACATGACCACAAGGCATCCGATGAGGGTAGGCCTGCGGCCGATGCTGTCTGCAGCACCACCTAAAAAAAAAGAGCCAATTGACATACCTATTAATTCCATGGACAAAACAATGCCTAAGGCAGCTTTTGTGATACCCCATTCCCGAGCAATCCCCGGAGCGGCAAAACTTATGGACAACACATCAAATCCGTCCATGGCCATGAGAAACATACAGATCATGACAACTATTTTTTGAAGACGGCTCATTTTTTCCTTGTCCAAATAATCCTTTGGATCAATGAGAATTATTTCCCTGGGATCAGCGACAATTGTTTTCATCTTCTATTTCCTCCTTTGCTGTTGCATGTTGGAAATTCGGTTAAGCTATTTGATTGAATCCTATTCGACGAATTATATTCGACATATAGTAGAGAGAGGATTTTGTCAATAAAATCTTTCAAGTAAATGCGAATTTGTTTACACATCGCATTGTTCAATATCTGACCATTTACACAGGCTTTGAAAACAAAAATAATCAATAATCACAAAATTTAAAAAAAATAAATTTCTCTTGACAATTAGATTTTTTATGGTTTATGTTGAGCCAGATTCATCGAATAGTATTCATCGAACAACTTTCAACGAATATTGATCATAGTCTTTTTAGCGGGAACTTACTTCCGCTACGATTTGCGAATTTAAGGAGTAACCAATGGAAAGATGGCAAAAAATTAATCGAGTAGAAGCACCGGCGATTATCCCTTCGTTCGGGCCTTTGTCTGGCATGAGAGTATTGATGACCGGAAGTATTGTTGCTGCACCTTTTGCCGCCAGTATTCTAGCCGAGTACGGGGCTGAGGTGATACATGTGGAAAGGCCTGACGCAGGAGATCCTTACCGAGCCCAGGCGCCGGTCATCAAGGTGGGTCAGGCTGACACAGCCTTTGAACTGGCAGATCCCACCACCCCAGCAGAGGATAAGGTCAGTACAGGATGGATCCAGGAAGGCCGTAACAAGCTGAGTCTGACGTTGGAATTGAACCTGAACATTCCGAAGATCAAAGAAATTTTCCTTTCGCTGATCAAAAACTGTGACGTCTGGCTGGAAAACATGGTCTGGGTTGAAAAACTTGGCATTACGGAAGAGATGCTCTATGAAGTCAATCCGGGGCTGGTGATTGCACATATCAGCGGTTTCGGCCGCCCCCAGTTTGGCGGTGTGCCCGAGGAGTGTGACAGACCCTCCTATGACCCCATTGGCCAGGCAGAAGGCGGGTGGATGTATATCAATGGGTTTCCCGAGCCCTCCCCACCGGGATACGCTTCCTCGTTTATGAACGATTATTTGAGCGCCATGTTTTGCGTAAATGGGGTGGTGATGGCCTATCACAATGCGCAGAAAACCGGAAAGGGTCAGGTGGTTGATGTGGCCCAGGTCGAGTGCATGAGCAAATGCCTGAATGACACTTTTGTCAACTATTTTACACTTGGCCGCGTAAAAGAACGTGTGGGAAACAAGATTCCCATATTTCAACCTGGAAACCTGTTCAAGACAAAAGATGCCTACCTCTACCTGGGGTCTTATGGCCCCTATGTCTATGCACGAGCCCTCACTGCAATGGGGATTGACGTAGAAAAGTATCCCCATGAAAAAGCAGGCGGCTCCAAAGAGGCTATTGAATCTGAACTGGGCCTGGAACTGGCTGCCCTCATAGACCAGTGGATGCTTTCACACACAGCTGAAGAGGGTATGGCCAAATTACGCAAACACAAGGTTCCCTGTGGAATTCCAAGATCTGCCAAGGACCTTGCCGAAAGCGAGCATTATAAAAAACGGGGCAATTGGATTCAATATGAAGACCAAACCCTGGGCAAGACCGTAACTGCTTACGGGTTTGCCCCCAAGATGAGCGGAACCCCTCCTAAGGTCTGGCGTGGAGCCCCGTCCCTGGGCCAGGATACCGATATTATCCTGGAAAAAATTGCAGGCTATCACCCCAGCGAGATCCAGGCGCTTAAAGGAAGGGGGTTTATCGATTCATTACCCAACTAACAGCCATGTCAGATTTGTATGCCACAACGAAGAATGAGAAATTAATTACTTCAATTATTAAAAAGATTTTTCGACTAAACCGTATCTGCCGTCAAAGGCGTATCAATAACAAGTTCATTAGACAATCGATAATTTTGGAGAAATAATGGAGAACACAATGACAATCGGCGTTGTCGGCGCCGGGAATATGGGATCAGGTATTGCTCAGAAATTCGCCCAAGAGGGACTGAATGTTGTAATGCTGGATATCAAAGAGGAATTCGTGGAAAGAGGGTTTACTACCATTCGCGATATTTTGAGCCAAGGCGTTAAAAGAAAGATTTTCACCCAGGCCAAGATGGATGAAACAATGGGTCGGATTAAAGGGGGCACTGATTTTAACCTCCTGGCTGACGTCGACTTGGTCATTGAGGTGGTCTTTGAAGATAAAAAGATAAAAAAAGAACTTTTTGCCACTTTGGATAAAATTTGTTCACCCAAAACGATTTTTGCTACCAATACCTCTAGCTTTTATGTGAGCGAATTGGCAGAGTCCATCAAGCGCCAGGACCGGTTCATCGGGATGCATTACTTTTTTCACCCGGCTAAAAACAGACTCCTTGAACTGATTCCCCACAAGGGCACCAGCCAGGAAACCATTGACCGCACCATGGAAATTTCTCGCCTTCACGGAAAAACCGCCATTCTTGTCCAGGATTCTCCGGGGTTTGCCGTGAACCGGTTCTTTGTTCCCCTTTTAACGGAATCTGCCAAACTGGTGGAAGAAGGTATCGCCAATATCCCCACAGTCGAACATGCCGCAATTGAAGCCTTTAAAATAGGCATGGGTCCCTTTGAACTCATGAATGTTACAGGCATTCCCATTGCAGTTCACGCATCGACCACCTTTGGACGTGAACTGGGCAAATTCTACAATACCCCCACCCTTTTGAGCCGCCAGATGGATTCAGGAGAACTCTGGCCTCTGGAAGGAGAGGTGGAACAAGGTAAGGTTCAGACGATCAAGGACCGGCTTTACGGTGCCTGCCTTGGCGCTGCCGCTTCCCTGGTCAGCGAAGGGGTCGCCAGTATAGAGGATACGGACCTTGGTGCAAAAATAGGGCTCCGATGGCAGAAAGGTCCCTTTGAAATTATGAACCAGATCGGCATTGAAAAAACGTACACTGTTATCAAGGCCATTGCTGATACACACCCGGATTTCAAAATGCCTGAGGTGATTATCAAGCAGAAAGATCTTGAAAAGTCCTTTGAATTCAAGGTTGTGGACCGAAATATCAAAGACGGCGTCGCCTATATCACCATCAACCGCCCCGAGGCCATGAACGCCTTGAATGAAGTTACCGTTGAGCAGCTTGACAGGGAATTTACTGCTGCTGAAAATGATTCAACAGTTAAATCCATTGTCTTTCAAGGCGCTGGGAAAGCTTTTGTGGCAGGAGCGGACATCCGATTTTTTGTCAAAAACATTAAAAATGATCAGATCCATAACAATGTTAGTTTTACCCAGAAAGGCCATAATCTTTTCCTCAGGATCGAAGATTGTGCAAAGCCTACCATTGCGGTGCTGGACGGCCTCTCTTTAGGTGGAGGAAGTGAAATGGCCCTGGCCTGCCAGTCCATTGTCGCGACACCTGCCGGATCCATGGGATTTCCTGAAACCGGTATCGGCATCTATCCGGGCCTTGGGGGCATGCTCCGACTGGCCCGTGAGGTTGGACCGGAACTGGCCAAATACTATGTGTTTACCGGTAAAGCCATTTCTGCCCAGGATGCTTATGACCTTGGTATTGTCACCAGCCTGGTTTCTCCACAGGAACTTGGCCAAACCATTGTCGAGGTCAGTAAAGGTAAATTACTAAACAAGTATCGAAAACGGGACATTCCGGAACGATTTATGGAGTTGGCGAAAACCTGTGACGGCGAAAATCTTGACGCCTTATTTAACAAAGTAGAGCTGACTGGGGTGTCTCCGGCCCTTGCCCAGAAGACCCAAAAGGTGATTGAGCGCAAAGCGCCCCTGGCCCTTAAAAATGTAAACGATCTTATTGATGCCCAGCAGGAAAAGTCAATGGCCAAGGCCATTCAGCTTGAACTGGACGGACTGTTGGCCATGTTTTCGACCAAGGATGCCCTCATCGGCCTGACTTCCCTGGGCGGATCACCCCCCCAGTTTGTGGGCCAATAATTCAATATCCCCGGGAGCATGACATTTTTTTGTCCCGGGGCTTATTCCCGGTTGGTATATAACTGCCATTGGCAGACCATATTGGGGATCTG
>JASFYZ010000154.1:0-5722 GCA_045046665.1 Desulfobacterium sp. | reverse complement strand
CAATAATTTTCACGCTGATGTTGACAAGCGCTTTGACAGCATTAAAATTGATATGGATCAGCGTTTTTAAAAGGTGGATCAGCACTTTAAGGACATGAAAATCAATATGGACAAACGCTTTGAGCAGATGATAGCATCCATTAACAGACTGCCGGACAAACACGCTTGAACACAGGGATGACAAACAACGGGGCCTCACCATTAGAATGTTTACCATTGCCATTAGCATTTTCTTTTTAAGTGGGCTGGGTGCTTTTTTAAAATCAATGAGGGGGATCTGATACGCGCGGATCCAGTCTTTTTTAATATGAAAGTCCCGGCAAAGCAAAAGGGAGTTTCAATCTTCGTTGTGGCCAAGCCGGGTCCATAATACGGCCTGCCCGTGGCAGTTAGGGAGTTGGCCGATTTCAAAATACCGTTTATATCCCAACCGTCCCAGGATTGGTGACATAAATATGTTTATAACCGGTATGTCAAGATAGGCTGACTCCCTTATATTGATATTATCCGGGAGACGCATTCCAACACACCAAAACTATGAAACCCTCACAAGAAATAGCCAAAATCCTTTTCAACAGTGAAATTCTGTCCAAAAAACAGATCAACGCCGCATTGAAAAATGAGCCAGAAATCCGCAAGGCCCTGGAAAAACAGCAACGGGCAAAACTAAAGGACAACTCAAAGAACACCATCCTTCCCCCCATCTATTTCATGGATGTGCTCCTGGCCCTGAAGCTGAAAAAACAAAATGAATCCGACATGGAACTGGATGAAGATCTTCTGTATGAAACCCTGGCTGCAGGGTGGAAAATTCCCTATAAGAAAATTGATCCCCTGACCTTAGACCTTACTGTGGTGACCCAGACCATCCCCCACTCATTTGCCCTGCGCCATCTGGTGTTACCCCTGGACATCGAAGGAAAAACCATCCGGGTGGCCACCCCTGATCCCTTTAATCATGAGGCCATGGATGACATTGAAAGGGTATCAGGGTTCAAGGCCTGCCCGGTGGTCAGCGCCAAAACAGATGTCATGCACCTCATTGCCGAGTGCTTTGGGTTTCGCAGATCCATCACTGCCGCAGAAACACAGTTCTCGCACAAGGGTGGAGGGGAACTTGGCAATCTGGAGCAGTTAGTCCAACTGAAATCCAGTAATGAACTGCCTGCCACGGATCAGCACATTGTCAATGCCGTGGATCACCTTTTCTCCTATGCCCTGGAGCAACGGGCCAGTGATATCCACATTGAACCCAAACGGGAAAAATGTCTGGTACGCATGCGCATCGACGGGGTCCTCCACACGGTGTATACCCTACCGGGACGGGTTCACAATGCCATTCTCAGCCGCATTAAAACCCTTTCTGGATTAAATATGGCAGAAAAAAGAAGGCCCCAGGATGGCCGCATTAAAACCCAAAAAGATAAAATAGAAGTGGAAGTCCGGGTGTCCACCATTCCCGTGGCCTTTGGAGAAAAGGCCGTGCTTCGACTCATGGACCCCGAGGTCTTATTCCAGGATCTACCAAAGCTTGGCTTTTCCGGGGAAGATCTGGAAAAATACAAAAACATCATCGCCCTGCCCCATGGCATTATCCTGGTCACCGGGCCCACGGGAAGTGGCAAATCCACCACCCTCTATTCCACCCTGAAACAGCTCTCCACCCCGGCGGTGAACATCACCACCATTGAAGATCCCATTGAGATGATCCACGAAGATTTTAACCAGATTGCCGTGCAACCGGCCATTGATGTCACCTTCAGCACCATTTTAAAAAATATCCTGCGCCAGGACCCGGACATTATCATGGTGGGGGAAATCCGGGATCTGGACACGGCCCAGAGCGCGGTGCAGGCAGCCCTCACCGGCCATCTGGTGCTGTCCACCCTTCACACCAACGATGCAGTATCATCAATTACCCGATTGCTGGATCTGGGAATCCCCCCTTTTCTTTTACAGTCCTCCCTGGCAGGTATCATTGCCCAACGGCTGGTACGGCGTATCTGTCCCCATTGCCGGGAATCCTTTGAAATGGATGAACGGGAACTTTTTGACATGGGGATAGAACTTCCCATAAGCCGGGAGCAGGAATTATCCCATACAAAAAGAGCTCAAAGCACTGACTTTAAGACAAGACTGTTCACCGCAGAATCTGGCACCATGGATTTAAATACCCCAATGCACCCCCCCCAAGCCAGAAAGACCGACGAGTCAAAGGGGAAAAAAATTATTCTCCACAGGGGTAAAGGCTGCACTAAATGCAGGAATACAGGATATAAGGGCAGAAGTGCCATTTTTGAAGTGTTACCCTACTCCGAATCATTGAAAAAAATGACAGCAGGGGATGTCAATGTCTCCAGTCTAAGGAAACGGGCCAGCCATGAGGGCTTAAAAACCCTGCGGGAGGATGCGGTGTTAAAGATGCTCAATGGCGAGACCACCTTTGAGGAGGTTCTGCGGGGTACCTGGTAGGGGAATGGTTAAATCATCTCGGCATCACCACTGCTGACCCATCCGATTTTATCCCGGGAAAAAACAATTTTTAAATATCCGGCCCGTTTTTCTTCCACCCGAACCCGGGTTCCGGCATGGAGTACAAATAAGGTGGTGGCCTCGGGGGACAGGCCCGAGCGAATGGAAGCCTCGGTGGAAAGAATGACGGCAAATCGGCCATTGTCCTTTTCATAATAATCATAGCAAACCGTGATACCAGCCAAGACCATGGCCAAAAAAAAGACAAAACCGGCCAGCGTAAACACTCGTTTTTTCTTACGGGTTCTAATACCCGCATAAAGGGCAAAGGCTCCGGACAGACCAATGGCCGTCCAGATCATGAGCCAAGGCGGCAGATAATTTTTCCAGAAAAACAACATCCCTGTGACATCAAACCCGGAGGATTCGGATTTATCTTTAACAAAGCTTTTGGCATGGGTCAGGTTGAACCGCAGATCTGGATCATGGGGTATTTGCATCCGGGCCCGTTCATACCACAGAATGGCCCTGCCGGTGTCCCCGGCTTTTAAAAAAGCATTGCCCGCATTGTAATACAATTTTCCGTTTTCTATTCCCCGGGATGCCAAATGGGCAAACTTTTCTGCTGAGACTGCAAAACGGCCTGCCTCATATGCAGATATTGCTTCAAGCAGAAGGGTTCCATCTCCAGGATCATGAGAGGGGCCAGAGGGCTGCTGGGCTGCCTTCACCCATGATGGTGAAGAAAAAGTCAGTACACCGGATATCAGTACAAGACAAATCAACTTCATCAGTCCCTTTACCCGCTCCAGCAGTCCATTTCTCTCCTGGAGATCCAATGCGGTCCCACCATACCGGACAGATTCAATGTCGCGCATCACATTCCCCACTTGGGTTACAGTTTCCGTTGCCACCCCGTTTTTATCAAGTAGATCACAGGTCTCGGCAATGGTCATGGATCGTTCCTCTTCCCTGGCACTGGAAAGAATACGGCACATCATGGCCATGTACAAATTTCTCAAAAAAGCCTGATCATTGCCCTCCCCTTTTTCCCCTTTTACCAGGTGGGCATCTGCCTTTTTTGCCAGAGTCACCATGGGATTAAGGCCTTTATTCATCATGCGGAACAGGAACTGCACAAGAAAAAGCAGAACAAAGGGAAGAAGGTATAATACCATAAAAACAGGCATGGAAATGGCAAACCGACTGGTGAGCACATCGGGTCCTTCTTTTAAGGGCAAAATATCTCTGCCAGTGAAGGCCACCTGTTGGGGTGCTGTTGTCCGATCTCCTGGAGACACGGTTTCCACCGGGAATATGACAGATTCCTGACTGGCGTTGGGTGCCACCGTCATGGGCATGGAAGATGTAAAAATGGTTTGGTAGGCATTATTTTCCACATCAAAGAAAGTCAGGCCCAGGGGGGGCACCGCAAAGGTTCCCGCTGATACAGGTACCAGTGCCCGTTTAAATGTTTTTTTCCCCTGGTACCCCTGGTTGGTGAGGGTGATCTCTTCCACCGGGGAATCATCGTACACTTTAAATTGTTCCGGAATGGCCAAGTCCGGCATTTTTGCATCCATTACATTACCGGTTCCGGAAATCGTCACCGTTAATGTGGTGGAGTCTCCGGATTTTATGACATTTTTGTCCAGGGATGCAGACAATTTGAATTGGCCCACCAGCCCGGAAAAAGACACAGCCCCTTCGTGGGGCGGCAGGGGCATGACTTCAATGGGCAAATTCTTGGTTGAAAACCGCCGGGGCTGGGTGCGGGTGTTGGAAAAAAAACCATTGGCAAAAAAAGAGTCCCCAAAGGGATCATTGCGGCGGCTTCTGTCTTGGAGAACCACATCACAGGTGAGCATGGAGGAATCAATGGTGATGTTCCCCGGAGTTCGGGGAATGATAAGGTAGGCGATTTCCACCCCATTGTATCTGCGCCCGTTTATGTTTCGGATAAATTTGCGGGGGTCCCCCATCTCTTCCACGCTGAAACCTTCAAATTCAGGTTTTTGAAGTCGGGCATTGGTGAATTGAGCGGCACTGAAAAGCTGGAACCTGTAAATTCCCTGCTGACCCACAAACAGTTTGTCATGGGAGAGTTCTGCCTGGACAAAAATATCCCGGGCATCTTTGGCTGCCACTGGTTCTTCTGCCACCGTCACCCCAATAGGTTGGGTGTTATAGACTTTGCCTCCATATGATACTGCCAGGGCCGGGATGGTGAGGTTGCCCTTGCCCCGGGGAACCAATTGAAATACGGCGGTGACTGTTTTGGCGTAACTGCCGTTGATGATGCTGATATTACTGCTGTTACTTCGGGAAACAATCTGGAAATCCGTTAAGGGGGCGGTGTCCACCTCTCCTTCCCCACCATCAAAGATCACCCTGAGTTCCAGATAGTCGTTAATGGAAATCTGGTTGCGATCCACCTGGGCCGTGACGGAGAATGCATGGGCCTGGTCTGGCACCAGGATCATCATGGCAATAAGAATTTTAAAAATATATTTATACATCATTTTTTTCCCTTAAATACCGCTTTTGGCAACAACTCTTCACCCACCAGGACAGGATTGGATACTCGATGATCATTTTTTATACGAAAACACAGCATTAAAGTACCAGCAACAGAGCTTCCGGCGGGGGCGGCATTATGCTATTTCCATTATTCGTTGATGGCTGTTATTGGGCATAGTTGGGATCAAAATTACCAATCTTTTTCCACCCAGCCACCGGAATAGGCTGGCATCATGGCCCGGCCTGGCTGATCTTCCAGGCGGTCCAGCATTTGCTGCTGTTGGGGTTGCAAGGCTCCCATGCCCTGGGATTGTTCCTGGGCTTCTGAGGCCATCTTTTTTTCGCCATCAGGTTTATTTTCATCCTGGTTTCCAGCAGTGGCCTGTTTCTGTTCCCCTGCCTCTTTTTTTTCATCTTCTCCAGCACCGACATCTGGATTTTTTTGTTCTTCACCGAGCTTGGGAGGCTGCTCCTGGGAGGGATTATTTTCCTTTGAATCCTTGGAATCCTGAGAATCTGACTGAGTACCGGGTTGTTTTTTCTTTTGTCCGTCCTGATCCTGCTGTTTATCCTGGGATTCCTTATTTTGCTGATCTTTTTGCTGTTTCTCGGAATTTTTCTTGTCTTGATCAGAATCCTTTTGTTCCTGGTCTTTTGAATCCTCTTTTTTTTCATCTTTGGAAGATTTATGATCCTGGGAGGACTTTTTCTTCTCTTCAATCTTTTGCTT
>JASFYZ010000153.1:0-8143 GCA_045046665.1 Desulfobacterium sp. | reverse complement strand
TTTTTACAGAAATAATTTTTCCGTACGTGATAACACTGTATATTGACAATGTAGAAAAGTGACGTCCATATGTGGTGAACAGGCCTGAAGATTTTTATTTCTGCAAGCAGTTCAAGAGGTAAATTAAAAATTTTGACTCCCCAAATAAACAAATAATCAATCAGCAGGATTAGGCAGTTCGGATTCAAATCCTTCCATATAGGGAGCTATCAGATTTTTTTCGTTGGGGAGGATGGGTCTCCAGGATGCCGTGTAAAGGGGCTTTGACGACAGTGCCCCCACCCGGTTTAGTGTTGCTACCTGTATGTCTCCGGGGGGGTATTCCAGTAATTCAATCCAGAGGGTTTTTTCCATGGGCAGATTGAATTCTTCCGAAATCAAACGTGCAAAATTTTGGGCATAGTTCCGTATGGAGGTGCCTTTTCCCATGTTTCGACACAATACCGCGTGCCCCTTGAGAAAATGAATTCCTGGATTTTCTGAATTCAGCCGGATTATGCGTATGCGATATTCTCCAGGCCACCAGCATACAGGTGTCTGCCCATTCCGCTGTTTACCGTCCCATTTATAAATACCGTCATAGATAATCATGCCGTCCCCCCTTTGATGAAATTGGATTCAGGAGGGAATTTAAAAGCCGTTTCCTGAATCCATGGATCTTTTGGTTATACCAGTTTCTTACCGGCACCAGGTCCTGGTGATACCCCGTAAATTTCTTTAATCTTGAGTATTACAGCACCCTTGGATTTTAACGGATGACCTGCCTTGTTGCCCAAGGCCTCAATCCATTTGGCAGTTTCTTCGTATCTGTCGCCCTGTGTTTCAATGGTGATGCTGCACTTTAACTGATACCCTTCGTGGCCTTCCCAGAAGGTAACGGCTGCCTGGGGATTGCTTTCAAGATTGGCAAGGGTTTTGTTGAAGTACTGATCCGAAATCAGGATGGTTTCATCATCAATGATCTTTTTTGCACCCACCGGAACTGCATTGGGGGTTCCGTCCAGGGTTGCCGTCGTCAAAACTGCTGTGGGGACCTTGGTGAAGAGTTCTTTCATTCGTTCCGTCATTTTTGCCATGAGATGCTCCTTTTCTTAGGTGATAAGTATTTATATCATAAATCGGCATCCTTCATATGACCTCAAAAGTACTTTACCGTTTTTTGAGAAAAATCTCTACAAATGGGGAATGATCAAAAAAAATGTAAAGTATTTTTGAAGGATGCCCATAAATCAAATGGAAACCATGGGGTTTGTCGCCCTTGGCTCCATCAGCTGGAATCATGAAAATTTAGTCGGAGAAATTAATTTTTCCTCTCAGTTTTTTTTTCTCACTACGTTTGGATTTGTTGTCCATTCTGCGCTGCTTTGCCCCCCGGGTTGGGCGTGTGGGCTTCCTTTTTATAACAGGGACAAGGGCCTTCTGGATCATGTGAGTCAACCGGTTCAGGGCGTTGCCGATGTTTTTTTCCCGGGTTCGAAATAGCTGGGCCTTTATCACGATAATTCCGTCCTTTGAGACGCGACGGTCGTTGAGATTCAGTAGCTTTTCCTTTACACTGTCTGGAAGGCTTGATTTTAAAATGTCAAACCGGAGATGAACCGCCGAAGAGACCTTGTTTACATTTTGTCCCCCGGCACCCTGAGCCCGGATGGCATTGAGTTCTATTTCATTGTCAAGGATGAAGATATCATCTGAAATATGCAACATAAAAGATTCCCCGTCTGTTTGGGATACGTCCATTGACCCGTAAATGGTAAATATAGGACACAATTTTTATAGATCAAGTGAGTTTATGCCGAAAATGCCCTGAAGCCCCATTGATAAATGTATTGGAGATTGAAAAAAAGGGGATAGTAGATGATTTTTTTAGGAATGCAGATGAAATAAGTTGGACAGAAAAAGCGTAGATCCATCTATAAAATCTGGTGGTTCATCTACACGTCGCATTAAAGGTTTAATAGGGTCGCCAACCTTAGAGTTGAATTTTGGATAGATCAGCGAATTAAGGTGGTTCAATGGCCCGCTTTAAAAAACTCGGTGGAAGTTATGGGACTTTCCTGATATAAGCCATCAGGTATTTTTTATTTGACCCATGGAAGGACTATCTCTAATAAAATGGTGGAAAAATCACAAAAAACAGATTCCATTATGGCCCGGGTGTCTGAAACCGTGCAGGCCCATGGCATGCTTTTGCCGGGTGATGTAGTGCTGGCAGGGGTGTCCGGGGGGCCGGACTCCGTTGCGTTGCTTGGAATTTTAAAAGATCTGTCTCAACCGCTATCCCTGAAGATCGGCGTGGCCCATTTGAACCATTGCCTCCGGGGAAAGGAGTCGGACAGGGACGAGGCCTTTGTCCGGGACCTTGCCGCCTCTTATGGGGTGCCCCTGCATGTACAGCAAACAGATGTGGCGGCCCGGGCCCGGGAAAATAAGAAATCCATTGAAGAGGCGGCAAGGGATGTGAGATACACCTTTTACCGGGAAATTGCCTCCCAGTATGGATACAACCGCGTTGCCCTGGGGCACAACAGTGACGACAACGCCGAACAGGTGTTGATGAACCTGTTGCGGGGCAGTGGTCCCCGGGGGCTTATGGGGATTCCTCCCATGCGGGAAAACTGGATTGTCCGGCCCCTGATCCGGGTATCCAGGCAGGAAATTCTGGCATTCTTGGCCCATGGTTGCCAGTCCTTTGTACTGGACAGTTCCAATGAGGATACCCGTTATTTGAGAAACCGGGTCAGGCATGAACTGTTGCCCTGCCTGGCAAGGGACTATAACCCTGAAATAAAATCGGCTTTAAACCGATTAAGCATCCTCCTTACGTCAGAGGAAGCCTGGATGGAAGGGGAGACCCGGGACATGCTTTCCCATCATCTGGAACACCTTAACAATCGGGAGGTTCGTTTCCCCCGGGATTTTTTTACCACCCTTCCAGAGGGCCTGGCACGCCGGGCGATAAGGGGGGGCATTAAGGAAGTTAAAGGGGATCTGCGGCGCATTACATTCGGCCACATTGATGATATCATAGGGTTGATGGCCGGAAATACCGGCGATAAAAATCTGGATCTGCCCCAGGGTATCCGGATTACCCTGACAAAAAAATGGCTCTATTTTACCCGGTCTGCCAAACCATTGCGCCATCTGGGGCCACTGCATCAATCCGCAGGAAATAACACTGACAAATAACGCTAATAACACAAGCCTGACCCCGTTTGCCTGAAAATAAGATCCATAGAATGCTATGATGATGTCGGGAAAAAGGGAATGCGCCCGGGCGATAAAATTTTTCTTGCCTAATGAAAATTGATGTTTATTATTGAATTTAAATGTTTTTTGTGTTTTTTCTATTAGAGCTTACTTAATTTAAAATTAACCTCCCAGTTAAATGGGATCAATAACAGACTCAAAAAGGAACACCCATTGAATCAGTTTTATAAAAATTTGTCTCTGTGGCTTGTTATCGTACTGATGATGGTGATGCTGTATAATATTTTCAACCAGCAGCAGGTGGGCGACAACAGCATGGGATATTCGGATTTTCTGGCCATGGTTGAATCTGAACGGGTTCAGAGCGTTGTCATACAGGGTCAAGAACTATACATTACGGACACTAACGGCTCAAAATATAAAACCTTTTCACCGGGGGACGGAGATCTCATTCGCACCCTGAAAAAGAACGGGGTTTCTATTAAGGCCAAGCCGCTCACGGAATCTTCATGGTTCATGTCCATCATCATCTCCTGGTTGCCCATGGTTGTGCTCATTGGAGTATGGATTTTTTTCATGCGTCAAATGCAAGGTGGGGCTGGGGGTGGCAAGGCCATGTCCTTTGGTAAAAGTAAAGCCCGCCTTGTGTCTGATAAAGGGGTTAAGATTACCTTTGATGACGTGGCAGGCATTGATGAAGCCAAGGAAGAGCTTACCGAGGTGGTGGAGTTCCTTAAAGAGCCAGAGAAGTTTACCCGCCTGGGGGGACGTATTCCCAAGGGGGTTTTGCTGGTTGGGTTGCCTGGTACCGGAAAGACCCTGCTGTCCCGGGCCGTTGCCGGGGAGGCCGGGGTTCCGTTTTTCACCATAAGTGGTTCTGATTTTGTTGAAATGTTTGTGGGCGTCGGTGCTTCCCGGGTGAGGGATCTCTTTGCCCAGGGCAAGAAAAATGCCCCCTGTATTATCTTTATTGATGAAATTGATGCCGTTGGACGTCAGCGAGGGGCAGGCATGGGCGGTGGCCATGATGAGCGGGAACAGACCCTGAATCAGCTCTTGGTGGAGATGGATGGATTTGAGTCCAACGAGGGAGTTATCCTCATGGCTGCCACCAACCGGGCCGACGTTCTGGACCCGGCCCTGCTCAGACCCGGAAGATTTGACCGCCAAGTGGTGGTGGACATGCCTGATATCAAAGGCCGTATCGGTATACTCAAGGTTCACATGAAAAAAACACCCCTGGACAAGGATGTGAACGTGGTGACCTTGGCCAAGGGAACCCCTGGTTTTTCCGGTGCAGATCTGGAAAATCTGGTGAACGAGGCGGCCTTGCTGGCGGCAAAGAAAAATCATGAAAAACTGACCATGATGGATTTCGAAGACTCCAAAGATAAGGTTTACATGGGGCTTGAACGAAAATCCAAAGTGATCCGTAAGGATGAAAAACGCACCACGGCCTACCATGAAGGGGGGCATGCCTTGGTGGCACGACTGCTTCCCAATACCGATGCTGTCAATAAGGTGACCATTATTCCCCGGGGAAGGGCTGCTGGAGTAACTTGGTTTCTTCCCGAAGAGAGTGGCTTTAAATATAAAGATCAGCTTGAGAACGATCTTGCCGTTGCCTTTGGGGGACGGGTGGCAGAAGAGTTGATTTTTAAACGTATCAGCACCGGGGCTTCCAATGATATCAAGCAGGCCACCGCCATGGCCAACCGCATGGTGCGAGTGTGGGGCATGAGTGATAAATTAGGTCCCATGGCTTATGACTCAGGGGAGGAGCAGATTTTTATTGGCAGAGATGTGGGTCATGCTAAGGAATATTCCGAAGATACTGCCCGGAAAATTGATGCTGAAGTGTCTGGAATTATCAATAGAAATTATCACAAGGCTCAGGAGGTTCTGGAAGAGAATATTGATATCCTTCACAGCCTTGCGGCCCTTCTCCTGGAACAGGAGACGGTCATGGGTGCAGAACTGGATGCCCTGATTAAATCCATGAAGCCTGATTTTGATCCGCCAAAACCTGAAAATCTCTTTGAAGATGAAGAGCTGATGGCAGAAGTGGGAAAAGGTGACACGCCATCCTCCAAAGATGATGAATCAGGCAGTGGAGACCCGAAAGCGCCAGAAGCTGAAACAGGGGATAATACCCTTAAGGATGCGTCAGAGGATGCACAGGGAAAAGAGGGTGAAAAGGATGGAGGCAGCAAAGAATAATGAAATCCTTTATCATTGAATGGGGTCGGTATCGTCTTGATCTGGCCCCGGGCAAAACCTGTATTATGGGTATTCTTAACACCACCCCGGATTCATTTTCCGATGGCGGCAGCTTTTTCAGCTTTGATGACGCAGTGGCCCAGGGTCGGGCACTGGTTGCCGCCGGGGCCGGGATTCTTGACATTGGCGGTGAATCTTCCCGCCCCTTTGCCAAGGGGGTGTCTGCCCAGGAGGAGATGGACCGGGTGGTTCCGGTGATTGAACGGCTTTCCCGGGAAATTGAAGTACCCATCTCCATTGATACAGTGAAAGCAGGTGTGGCAAAGGAGGCCCTCAAGGCCGGTGCCGCCATCATCAATGATATCACAGCCCTGGAACGGGACCCGGGCATGGCAGGTCTTGCAGCAGCAAAAAAGGTGCCTGTCATGCTCATGCACATGAAGGGGAGCCCGGAAACCATGCAGGTGGATCCCCAATATGATGATTTCATAAGTGAGATAACAACCTACCTGGAGCAGCGAATTTCCTTTGCCGTTGAATCAGGCATAGCCAGGGAGCATATTATTCTTGATCCCGGCATTGGGTTTGGTAAAACCGTGGATCACAATCTCATGCTCATTAAAGATCTTCACCGGATTCATTCGCTGGGCTGCCCGGTACTGATGGGACCGTCAAGAAAATCCTTTATCAGGAACCTCTTGTCCAAAGAACTGGATGGGACAGACGTGGATATGAGCCAAGTTGAGCTGGGTAATCTGGGGGCGGTTGCTGCCTGTATCTTGAATGGCGCACAGATTGTCCGGGTTCACGATGTGAATGCTGTTCGTCCCCTGACCTGCATTATCAACGCCATACAAACTGTATGATCCCCCTGGGGAGGCACCTTTTGGGTGCATCCCCAGGGGATCCCCTTGCGTTGTCTTTCCCAGTAAAACCATTCCATTATATCATTTTTATACTGCTCTTCCTGGTTGCAGGGTGCACTCCTGAACCTGTTGAGACAGATCTGCTGGTTCCTGTGAAATTTGCCGACATGCCAGCAGGGCTTATCCAAACTGAGTTTTACACCCGGAGCATTGAAGTTCGGGTAATGGGAACCCTGGGTCAGATTCGTCGGGTGGAGGCACTGAACCTCACCTATCTTGTTGATCTATATGCGGATTTGACCTCGGATCCTGCAGATGGCACCGCCTTTATTCCACCGGCATTTTATGCCATCCCTGTGATCAAAGAACGATTGGCCACCCCCCTCGGCGTTAATATTATCCATGTTAAGCCAGCATATATTACGGTGGAGCTGGAGAGGAAAGAAATTCGCAGTCTGCCGGTGACGGTAGTGCTCACCGGTGAACCCGCCATGGGGTATGAAGTGGTCCACACGAAAAGTGAACCGGCAACAGTGGCTCTCACAGGGCCGGAATCACTTTTTCAAAGAATTACTGGAATTCAAACAAAACCCGTGGATATCACCGGTGCAGATGCGGATCTTGAAAAAACGGGCTCTTTGAATATTGATGCCCTGGGGGCTTCCACCGCCGCCTCCCTGGTCACCGTGATGGTTGCCATTCAAGAAAAAATAACCACCCATACCTATGGGGCCGTTCCAGTAACCACCCGAAATGGCCCCCCCAGGGTTCAGATAAGCCCCTCTGAAATGCAAATTATCCTGAAAGGTCCTGTCAATCGATTTAAAGACAAAGGCGTTGATATGGATTTTCAGGTATATATTGATTTAAAAGATCTACCTGTCGGGGTGTATGTGCGACCGGCCGTGATCAATGTGCCCGTGGGGTTGATGCTTGTGGATGCAAAACCGGAAAATTTTACAGTGACAATTAAGGACCCTAAATAAACAAGGAAAAAATATGCTGCTGGTAATTGATGTGGGGAACACCAATACGGTGCTGGGTGTGTTTGACAAGGATCATTTGATTTGTGACTGGCGTATTCGCACCGTGAGGGATACCACCGCCGACGAGTTTAATCTTCTTGCCAAGGGGTTGTTCAGTGGCAATGGGATTGCCTTTTCTGATATTAAAAAAACGGTGATTTCCTGTGTGGTGCCTCCGGCGGTGAGAATCCTGGATAATTTTTGCCAGAAATACCTTGATCAGGCCCCTTTGTGGGTGAACCCTGATGCCGTAAGGCAGCTGATGCCCATTCTCTACAACAATCCTGCCGAAGTGGGGGCAGACAGGGTGGTCAATGCCATTGCTGCCTATGAAAAGTATAAAGAGAGCTTGATCATTATTGATTTTGGTACGGCAACCACCTTTGATGTCATCACCGAAAAAGGCGAATACCTGGGGGGAGCCATCGTTCCGGGCATCATGATTTCAGCCGAGGCCTTGTTTCAAAAGGCCTCACGCCTTCCCCGGGTGGAGATCTTCATGCCCCCGGAGTCGGTGATCGGAAGGGATACCATAGACAGTATTAAATCAGGGCTTATGCACGGCAATGCGGCCCTTGTGGACGGCATGGTGGCTCGCATGATAAAAGAGCTGGGAACCACCCCCCGGGTGATTGCCACAGGGGGGCTTGCGGTGCTCATTGCGGAACTCACCGACAGCATTGAAATCGTGGACAATATGCTTACCCTGGAGGGGCTTCGCATCATCAGCCGGGAGTTGGATAAAACAATTTAAGGCAATCGCCTAACCAATACCTTCTCCAAATTTCAAATTAATTTAAAATGGGTCAGTCCTAACACTAT
>JASFYZ010000152.1:0-13671 GCA_045046665.1 Desulfobacterium sp. | reverse complement strand
TTAGATTTCGTTAAACAGAACCCAGTGCCCCCCCTGGGCCATATTCTCATGTCTGAAAACGGTGGCACCCTTTTATCAAAGGGAGATACGATATTTATCAAACCTGTGGCAAAAAACAATTTCATCCCAGGCACCCAATATCATATTTTTTCAACAAAAAAGGTAACTATGAAATATGATAAAATAAAATTCAAGGGCGTAAAACACAACATAAAGGCCATCGTCACCATTCTGGAAACCAACGACACCTTTACCCGGGGCGTTATTGACATGGCCTTCAGGTCCTCTCAACCCGGGGACCCCATCATGGCCCATAGCCCACTAAAAAAAGAAATAACCGTCAATCCCACACCCCAGACCATTCAGGCCAGAATAATTTGCGCACAGGATGACAGCGAACTCCTTGGCGAGGGCAGCATTGCCTTCATAGATGCGGGAAGTCAAAAGAATGTCAAGCCTGGAGACATCTACTCCCTTTATAAAACCCAGACCGCCCCCTCAAAGACTTTGTTTAAAACGGCAACCTCCCTGCCACCGTTAAAAAATGGCAGGCTGATGGTATTGCACACCGAAGCCATTTCTGCCACGGTGAAAATCCTCTCTTCCAATGCAGAGGTACGCATCGGTGATATTGTCAGATAAAGGAATTTAGAGCACCACGGTTCCAGGAAAACCCCAGGAGCAAGAGCACCCCAACAGGCAAACAAAAAAAAAGGCCTTGCAGGTATTTCACCTGTAAGACCTTTTATGTAATATATGGTACCGAAGAGAGGGCTTGAACCTCCACGCCTTGCGGCACTAGATCCTAAGTCTAGCGTGTCTACCAATTCCACCACTTCGGCTCGCAACAAAAGCATAATCCCTTCATCACAATGGAGGCCTTTCTACAACAAAACAAACCCCAAGTCAACCTTTAACTCGATAGTATAGGAATTTGCATTTTTTAATACAAAATAAATACCATGCAATTATGCGTTAAAATATAATGATCACGCCATCCCAAAACAAAAAAGGTCCATCAACAAAGTAAAAATAAACCTTGTAACATGGACCGCACTTGATTAATTTTAAAGATTACTTATTCTTTCTATCATGCTTTTTATTCAAATGGTGCCGAAGGGGAGACTCGAACTCCCACGAACATACGTCCACTAGTCCCTGAAACTAGCGCGTCTACCAATTCCGCCACTTCGGCCCTTTGATCAATCCCCCCAAAAAGGCAATCCAGAAAAAGGATTGATTTGAAAAGATAGGTGGTTTATATATGTGTTTTTTGGCTTTGTCAAGCCTATTATTTCAAAAAATGCAAAGGGAATTATGGAACTGATTGAAGACATTGACTCACTGAAAATACCCCCGGTTGACGGGGTGATCACCATAGGAAATTTTGATGGGGTGCACAAGGGTCACCAGGCCCTTTTTCACCGGGTAATTGAATTGGCAAAACAGAACAATGCCACTGCCATGGCCATCACCTTTGACCCACATCCTTTAAAGGCTCTGGGCAACAACGGCCCCCCTTTGATCACCAGAAAGGATCAAAAAACAGAGCTCATCGCTGCCACCGGCATGGACACCTTGATTTATATGCCCTTTACCCGGGCCTTTGCCGCCATTTCGGCCCATGATTTTGTCAAGGATATCCTCCTGGACCGCCTGGGAATGAAAATTATTGTTGTGGGACCGGATTACACCTTTGGTAAAGACCGGGAAGGAGATGTCTCTTCTCTTAAAAAAATGGCAGAAGAATACCACTTTGAGGTTATTATTCCCGACTGGGTCAGGGACACCGATTCAGATACCAACAGAATCAGCAGCACCCAGATACGTGAGCTTGTCATGGAAGGCCGGGTGGATGAAACCGAGCCTTTTCTGGGACGTCACTATCAGATCCGGGGAAAGGTGGTAAAGGGCCGGGAACGGGGGGGCAGCCAATTGGGATTTCCCACGGCAAACATCAAACTCTATGATGAGCTCTGCCCCAAAATGGGCGTCTATGCCGTCACGGTGGAAACCACAACCGGCACATTTAATGGGGTTGCCAACATTGGGTACAGCCCCACCTTTGATGACCACATTTTCACCATTGAAGTTCATATCCTTGATTTTTCCCAGGATCTTTACAGCACCCGCATCCGGGTGAATATGATCAAGCGGCTCCGGGATGAAATTAAATTTCCCGATATTGAGGCCCTTTCCGCCCAAATTCGTGCCGACATTGAAAGTGCAAGAAAAATCCTGGCATAACAGGCTGCAATGTGGCATCCTTTTGGCCGATTTTAATGAAACAATGGGTTTGATCGTACCCCCTGCTACTGGGGTGGGATCAAACTTGAGCTATTGGCGCTTTTGTAGATTTCACCCTTTTGTGTCCGGGTTCTCATCAAAAGCAACCTCTGACTCCGTTGGCGCACCAATTATGCCCCATGGACGACACCGAGATCAAGTCCCTCAAATAGATATAGTTACAGGTAAACACAAATGGCAATTTTAAAGATACTGGAATATCCTGACCCGTTCCTGGCCCAGAAGACCCATCCCGTGGAGCACATTGACAAAAAAATTCTCAAACTCATCGAAGACATGGGAGAAACCATGTTTGATGCTCCGGGTGTGGGGCTTGCCGCTCCCCAGGTGGGCAGTAATTTGAGGCTTATTGTGTACAACCCCGACGCCGGTATGGAAACCGAAGACGAGACGTCAACCCAGAAAAACAACTTCACCGCATTGATCAACCCCGAAATCATTTCAGCTTCGGGGCAAATCACCTCGGAAAACGAGGCATGCCTCAGTGTGCCAGATTACAGTGCCGACGTGAAACGATATGAGAAAGTGACGGTGAGGGCTCAAAGTAAAGAGGGGAAAAATCTCGAATTTACCAAAGATGGCATCCAGGCGGTGATCATGCAGCACGAAATCGACCATCTGGACGGAACCCTGTACATTGATCGGATCAGCAAATTAAAACGAAACATGTACCGAAAAAAAATAACCAAAAGGCAAAGCCAGTGAGTAAAAAATTTAACATTATCTTCATGGGGACCCCGGACTTTGCGGTGCCCCCTTTAAAAGCCCTGGTCCAAGCGGGGCACCATATTTCCCTGGTGGTCACCCAGCCGGACCGGCCCAAGGGGCGTGGCAAAAAACTCATGCCCCCCCCGGTGAAACAGGCTGCAGAAACCCTGGGGCTTAACATACTTCAGCCAGAAAGCATGAAAGGCCCGGAGATTAAAGAAAAACTCATGGCGCTTAACCCCGATTTTCTCGTGGTGGTGGCCTTTGGGCATAAGCTTTCCCGGGAAATCCTGGATATCCCCCACAGGCATCCCATCAACATCCACGCCTCCTTACTCCCGGCCTGGCGGGGCTCATCCCCCATACAGGCCGCCATCCTGAACCAGGATAAAGAGGCCGGGATCACCACCATGATCATGGACACTGATCTTGACACCGGGGAGATGCTGCTCAAGGCCCGAACCCCCATTGCCATGGATGACACGGCCCAGACCCTCCATAACCGGCTGGCCCCCATGGGGGCGGATCTCATTGTTGAGACCCTTGATGCCTTTGCCCGTAACAGCATCACTCCCCAGCCCCAGGATCATACCCGGGCCACCCATGCCCCCATGCTGAAAAAAGCCGACGGGTGTGTTGACTGGACCATGGATTCAAAACAAATCCATGCCCATGTCCGGGCCATGACCCCCTGGCCCGGTGCCTATGGCTTCCTGGGTGACAAAAGAATTAAAATTCTGGAGGTGGCCCCCCTTGATATCCACACCGACCAGAAACCCGGCACCGTGTTTTCCTGCGACTGCCATGAGATCCATGTGGCCACCGGTTCGGGAGCTATTGCCATCTTAAGACTCCAGGGAGCCTCGGGTAAATGCCTGTGTTCCGAAGATTTTCTCCGGGGAAACAAACTCCAGACCGGAGAGTGTTTTGCCGATTTTGACTGATACACAGATATGCCAAAAACAAAGAGCATCTACCACAAAAAATGAAATCATCATGATTCCAATAGCCTGGACTGGGTTTCATATAAAAAGACCATGGAGACAATATAACAGTGGAACATGAACCCCGCCGACTGGCATGGATGGTATTGAAAGAGTGTACGCTTTCACAAAAGACCCTGGACCAAACCCTGGAGGAATTTACGATTCCCCTGGAAAGCTTGACAAAGCTGGACCGGGCCCTGGCCAACGCCCTCATCCATGGCACCCTGAGATGGAAAGGACATCTGGACTGGATCATTGCCCCCTTTTCCCAGAAAAAATTAAAACAGGTGGACCCCGAAGTGCTGTGGCTGCTGCGCATGGCCCTGTTTCAGATCATCCACATGGATAAAATTCCCACCTCTGCCGCCGTTAATACCGCGGTGACCGTGGCAAAATTTCATATCCATAAAGGCGCTGCAGCATTTACCAACGCCGTATTAAGAAAGGCATCCACCCATTGGCAAACCATTGCCCCGCCAGACCCTGATGCCACCCCGGAGCTGTTTGTCGCAGTGGAAAAATCACTTCCCCTGTGGATTGCCAGGCGATGGATCACGCGGTTCGGTATGGAAAAGACACTGGCCCTGGGGGATGCCATCAATAAAATTCCCCCCATCACCCTGCGGGTGAACACCCTTAAAACCAGCCGGGACGAATTGGTTGAAGCGCTTTTACCCCATACAAACCGCGTCTGGAAGACCCCATCCAGTTCTGTGGGGATAAGCCTTAAAAAGCCTTCCATGGCCATCCACGAACTACCAGCTTTCAAGGCAGGGGAATTCCAGGTCCAGGATGAAGCGGCCCAGCTTGTCACTGCCCGTTTTTTAAACCCGCAACCCGGGGAACGGATTCTGGATGCCTGTGCTGGCCTGGGGGGAAAAACTGGCCACATTGCCCAGCTCATGGAAAACCAGGGAGAACTTGTGGCAGGGGATACTGACCCCAATAAACTCAACCAATTAGAGCAGGAGATGACACGCCTTGGCATTGACATGGTCTCCACCCGGAAGATCAATCTGCTAAAACCAGAAACCCTGGATTTTACGACCCCCTTTGACCGGGTGCTTGTGGATGCGCCCTGCTCCGGTCTTGGGGTTTTGCGCAGAAATCCGGACACCAAATGGAAACGATCCAAAAAAGATGTTGCCAGACTTGCCGTGAGGCAGGAAAAAATGCTTTTCCATGCGGCGGATCTGGTGGCCCCAGGTGGCACCCTGGTCTATGCGGTGTGCTCCTGTGAACCCCGAGAAAATCAAACAGTTATCCAAGATTTTCTGACCCGGAGAAAGGATTTTACCATTGACGCAAACGCGGCATCAAGCCATGATGACCACAATTTAGCTTCTGTGTCAGCCGATGGGATGTTCTGCACCTGGCCCGACGCCCTGAACATGGATGGTTTTTTTGCCGTGGCCCTGAGCCGGGAAAAATTCTAAAAATGCCTTGGTTCTAATTTCGACCACTCTGGGGAAGGGCCAAGCTTACGTTATTGACACTTTTCCTTATCTTTTTAAATACAAATCGTTGTCAAAAGCATGAAGCCTGATAAAAGCCTCAGCCTCCAATAACACAAGTCTGACCCCATTGGTCCGCCAATTATGATTACTGGCCGATTTTATGGCCTCCCAAAACAATTAAATTTCGAATTGCAAAATAAGGAAACAACTCAAAATGGCCATTATTGCACCCTCAATTTTATCAGCAGATTTCACCAAACTGGGAGAAGAGCTTAAAGACATTGAAGCCGCCGGGGCCAAGTGGATCCACATTGATGTCATGGACGGACAGTTTGTTCCCAACATCTCCTATGGCCCCATCATTGTGGAGGCCTGCCGACGGGCCACGGACCTACTTTTGGATGTCCATCTCATGATTGAACGTCCAGACCAGATGATCCCGGCATTTGCCAAAGCCGGGGCCGATCTTATTTGTGTCCATGCCGAAGCATGCCCCCATCTGCACAGGACGGTACAATTGATAAAACAGTCAAAAAATGATAAAAATAATCCCATCAAGGCCGGGGTGGCCCTGAACCCTGGCACCCCGCTTTCCGTACTTGAATGGGTCTTGGATTCCCTGGATTTTGTCTTGATCATGAGTGTTAACCCAGGCTTTGGCGGACAGTCTTTTATTCCCTCAAGTCTTGAAAAAGTCAAAGCCCTGGCAGAGATGATCAAGGCAAAAAACAGCCAGGCCATCATCCAGATGGACGGCGGTGTGGCTCCGGATACCATTGCAGATGTGGCAAGGGCAGGCACCGAGTGTTTTGTGGCTGGCTCCGCCATTTTCAAGACGCCGGACTACGCAGCCACCATCAAGGACCTGCTCCAGAAAATCCAACAAGCAAAAAACCATGGGGCCTGATCTTCTCATTGTTGTGGCAACCCCCATGGAGGTTGCCCCCTTTCTGGCATTGTCCACGGTGACCCATCGCCGGACAATGCCCGGGGGGATTCCGTTGATTACGGCCCGGCTTGGGACCATCAGGTTCCAGGTGATCATCACAGGGCCCGGCATGGTGAACACGGCCCTGGCCCTGGGCAGCCACCTGGGGCACCATCGCCCCCGACTGATCATTCAAACGGGCATTGCCGGATTTTTCCACGAAAAAGGGATTTCCATGGGGGGTATTGGACTTGCCACGGCAGAAACCAATATCCACTGCGGAGTGGAAAACCCGGAACAGGGGGGGCATATTCACCCCCTGCCCTTTTCCCTCTCCGGCACCCCCATGGAGAGCAGTGACGGTCAACTGGCCATGCACCCGGGGCTTATCAACACGGTCAGAACACAAATCACCCAGCGTTTTTTATCAGGACGGGTTCTGCCGGGTATAAACCCACTGAAAATGTCTTACCCCCCCGGCTGTCCGGTGGTCACCGGCCCTTTTATCACCGTTTCCACCATCACCGCCAGCCAGACCACCGTTGCCCGACTGTCCCGGACTTATACCCCCGTCATGGAAGCCATGGAGGGGATGGCCGCAGCCCAGGTGGCATCCCGCTATGGCGTTCCTTTTCTGGAGATCCGTTCCGGCTCCAACCCGGTGGGAACCCGCAACAAGGCTGACTGGAATATCCCCCTGGCAGTAAAACGTATTGCCATGGCCCTGGCTGCACTTTTTGACTCAGGAGAACCATTTTGGACACAAATAACACCGCGAACCCCCAACTGACCATTGCCCATTATTTTCTTTTTTTATTGTTGTTCATGGCACTGTTTTTAAGCTACCAGATGATGAAAGGCTATCTTGATCCGGTGATCATTGCCGTCATCCTTGCGGTGCTGTCCAACCCTGTATATCAATGGTTAAAAATTAAATGCAAGGGCCGAAAAAAAACCGCGGCCTTACTCTCCTGTCTTATGCTGATCCTGTTGATCATCATCCCGCTTACCCTGGTATTCCTGGCCGTAATCAAACAGGGGATACTCTCCTTTAATGCCATTAATCAATGGGTGGCCCAGGGAAACATTGAAAAACTGGCCCAGACCCCTTTTGTATCCAAAATGGTACTCCTGTCCCAGAAGTACATAAAGGGAAGTCTGTTAAAGGAAATTGATTTAAACTCAATAATGATCACCGTCACCTCCCATGCCGGAGAGTTATTGATGAACCAGGGCAAGGATATCATCGCCAACATATCGTCCGTGGTGGGGAAATTTTTTCTCATGAGCTTTGTATTTTTCTTTGCCATCCAGGACCAGGAGAAAAATTTTCAATACATCTCCCACCTCATACCCCTCTCCACTGCCCATGAACAAATCGTGGTAAATAAAATAAAAGCCGTTGCAAAATCGGCCCTGCTGGGCACCTTAGTTACCTCGGCCTCCCAGGGCCTTGCAGGGGGCATTGCCTTTACCATCTGTGGCCTTCCTGGCGTGTTCTGGGGGGCCATGATGGCCTTTGCCTCCCTGATCCCCGTTGTGGGTACAGCCCTGATCTGGGTACCAGCGGCCATCTGGCTTTTTATTTCAGGCTCCTGGTACCATGGAATGTTCATGGTGATATGGTCTGTGGTGGTGGTAGGAATGATCGACAACCTGGTGCGGCCCCTTTTCATGAAGGGATCGGCAGACATGAGTACGCTGCTGATCTTTTTTTCCATCCTGGGGGGTATCAATTACTTTGGCCTCACCGGCCTTTTGTACGGCCCCATGGTATTTGGCCTGACCCTGGTACTGCTCTATATTTACGACCTGGAATTCCACAGCTTTCTGGATCATCAAGATCAGAGTTAAGGCAGCAATTCTAATTTTGGAGCCATATGCGTTTAAAATCAAAAGAATGATAATTTTCACCAACGTGATTTCAGATAGTTACACGCCAAAGGAGTCGGTTAAAAGCCATAATTTAGAATTGCTGGAGTTAAGGGTCTTTAATTGCGCATTCTCAACCAAGGGTATATACTTCAATAAAAACCCGCACCAGTACCAACGTCTACCTATCATCAGGGAGGTCAACAATGAAAACTGCTAAAGAAATCATGGAAAAAGAGGTAATCTCAGTCACCCCGGACACCGATATCAGCCGGGCCGTGAACATTCTGCTGAACAACCACATCAATGGCGTACCCGTGGTGGATGAAGGGGGTGTACTCAAGGGCATTTTGTGCCAAAGCGACCTGATCTTCCAGCAAAAAAACATATCTCTGCCCCCCATCCTCACCTTTCTGGACGGCATCATTCCCCTGTCGTCATCTAAAAAAATGGAAAAGGAAATGGAAAAGATGGCCGCAAGCACTGTGGCCCAGGCCATGGTGCCAGACCCCGTCACCGTGACACCAGACACCCCCATCAGTGACATTGCAATGCTCATGGTTGAACAACATTTTCACACCATACCTGTGGTCCAGGATGGCAAAGTGGTGGGAATTGTGGGGAAGGAGGATGTGCTGAAAACTTTGGTCAACAAGGCTTGAGCTAAAAACCCTTTTCTTTAAAGGAGTGCACCGTGTATGTCTGAATGACAATATCGCTGTCTTTCCAGGCATGGGAGGACAAGCCTGCCTTGCGGCATAGGTGCTCAAGAAAGAGATCCGGTTCCGGGAGTTGATCCCACACCTGGGGCAAAAAAGTTGCCTTGGCCCCGTGCTTTTCAAGAATCACCCCATGGATACCAGGTTTGAGCTTTTTTTTGAGATCTTCCGGCCCGGTATAGCCCATGCCACGGGGCCGTGTCAACACGCTGATTTCCATCTCAATTTCCAAAAATTCTTTTTGGGTGAGAGCGGGGAATCTGGGGTCATGAAAGGCTGCATGCCGGGCATTTTCAACGACCTCCTTTGCAAGGGATAACATCGGCTCCAGGGTACCGATACATCCCCTCAGTTCTCCATGGTGGTGGAGGGTCACAAACACCCCCATTTTTTTTCCCAGCAGATGGGCCTGGGTGTCCAGAGAGGGTTCATTGCACATGAGATCCCCTCCCCCCAACTCTGCGGCAATGGCATTCCGGGCCATTGCAAGTAACAGCTTGCCCAGATGTTCCGGGAATCCATCAGACTCTACTTTTTTCTGATCCATAATGATCCGATTACCCCATTCCTTTAAATTCAATACCCAAAAGGGAGATATCATCATTGGGTGCCAATCCATTTCCAAAGGTATTGACCCCTTTGAGGATATCATCCAGGGTTTGGGACAGGGGGCTTCCCATGCCAGCAACGAGCTGGTGAAAAAACCGCTTTTCACCAAAAAAATGGCCTTGATCATCCTGATATTCCGGAATCCCATCCGTGTACAGAAAAAGTCGATCCCCGGGATTGAGTATGGCCCGTCCCTCGTCAAAGGGCATCACCCCTCCCATGCCGATGATGGTTCCCCCCTGATCCAGAAATTCGGTGGAGCCGTCTGTTCTGACAATCACAGGATGGGGATGGGCTGCATTGCTGTAGACAATGGCACCGGTCTTAATATTCAGAACCATGTAGCTCATGGTAAAATATTTATCAAATCGCTCCATGGGATAGAGGGTATCCAACTCCTCAAGCACCGTCGCCGGAGAAGCAATCTCGTAATAAGGGGGGGATGCAATGTTCTGCTTTAAAATAAATCCCGCATGGGGAAAGAGCATCTGGGAGACGGAAACCGCCACCATGGCTGCAGGAACCCCATGCCCACTTACATCAAGCATATACACCGCAAGGTGGGATTCATCCAGGCGGAAAACATTGAAGATATCTCCACCGATATCCTGGCAGGGAAGAAATTTCCAGGCAATTTCCAGGGAATCCACATCCGGAATAACATGGGGTAAAAGGGTTTGTTGAATGGCGCCTGCGGCCTTGAGATCGGCATCAATGAGTTTTTGCTTTTCCACCAAGGCGTTGTTGGCATCCATCAGGTTCTGGTTCAACCGTCGGATCTCCAGCTGGGAATTAACCCTTGCAAGGACCTCTCCCTGGTCAAAGGGCTTGGTCATATAATCACTGCCCCCCAGATTCAGCCCCTTGATCTTATCCTGGGTTTCGGTTTTGGCGGATAGAAAAATAATGGGTGTTGCCGCAAATTGCTCTTGAGCTTTCAACTGCTGGCATACCTCATACCCATCTTTCAAAGGCATCATCACATCCAGCAGAATCAAGTCAGGCATGATTTCTCTGGCCATGGATACGGCAGCTTCCCCATCCTGGGCCTCAAAAAGAAGATACCCCTTTTTTTCAAGGATCATGATCAACAATTTTCGATTGACGGCGTTATCGTCAACAATTAATATTTTTTCAGCCATGTGAACCCCATTTTCGCATCTTTGTTGAATCTCCGAGTCTTGATGACATCATTTAAATACCTGTAACACAATGCTATCTTTTTCTCCACCAGCAATTCTAATTTTAGGCATCCTTCCTATTCCCTCGTCAATCATAAGTTTTCTGGAGTGCTTTGGGAAAGTGTCAACCAGTGAATGAAGGATGCCTGAAATTAGAATTGCCGTTCTCCACTAATTTACTTGACATCACAGTTAAGCCTATATAGAAGACACAAGTGTGCGTGCAGGCACAGTGAATAATGATGCATGGTTTTAACTTTTGACCCTACAGGACATCTCTTGATTTCCCCAAATGGCCAACGTAAAAAAGGTTAAGATCCAACCCTGAATTTTGGTGTTTCATCCCCTTCGTTACAATGGCGTACCGGAGTAAACAAAGGATGACACTTGTTGTATTTATGTGCCTGTACCCCGTAAAAATTATTTTTTTTCAACGTATTCAGTGTGGTCACTTTAATTTTTTTTATCAACGAGGATGAAAATGAAGATCAGACAAAAAGAGTGCACGGGAAAACTCGCCAGCTGTCCCAGCACCATTTCCGAAGGTAGCTACATCATCGATCAGGCAAGGCAAGTTAACCTTGATCCCGGCGTATTGTACGAAACGGTCATTGATCTGGCATCAGAAGGATTAATCACCTCAACGGCCATCAACATGGCTGCGGGCATTCTGGTAAGTGAACTTGCCCTTCCCAACTATTTCTTTGAAAACATCACCAAAGAGTCCCTGCGGCATATCCTCTCCTCCATTGCCATGAGCATTAAGTGCCAGGATGGATGTGTGGGCCTGTCCGGCCGGGTGGCTCACATAGATTTCAACCTTGAGCAGGGCACCAATATCCAGCGGGTCCGCATTGCCACCGAAGAGACAAGAGACAGCATGGAAGATTTTTTGGCTCCCTTTCTCTCCGGCAGACGTCGGGAGTATTACTACTCTCCTGAAAGTAAGTATTACACCTATATTATCCGTCCTGAGACCGTTGAAGATTACCAGAAAACAGCCTTTGATGAGTCAAAATTTCTTTATCATCTTTCCGGTGACCACAAGGACACCCCTGAGGTCACCCGCCAAAGATACGAGAGCATTCTACGAGAATCTGAAGATGCCATTTCTCCCTTGATTGAGGTGTTTAATCTTCCGGAAACCGGCGAAACCCGCCTGATGTTCAACAGCGATTTTGAAATGCCCCAGTTGCCGGTGCTGCGCAAACTGTTCCAGGACCACGATCTGATCCTGGGGCGGGCTTACTGGGAACCCTATTGCGGTAAATCCCAGGCCCCCTCTTCCATCTGTTCCCTGTATACCCGGGGAGAGCTGTCCAGAAAAAAAGAGACCGCGCTTCTCAAAGATCTGTATGCCTACCTGGCCATGAGCATCACGGACATGACCGACCTTTATGTGGAGGAGAAACTCTCTTTTAATCAGATGCTCTTTGGGGCCAATGCCGTTGATTTCACCCACATGTTCATCTTCAAAGAGAGCAAGAATCTGGTGGATCGGGAGATCATGTCCAGCCTCACCAGTCCAGATCATAAAGAGGCCTATGCCGGCAGAATACATGATGCCAACAAGTCCACCTATGTTTATGAAACCATCCTTGAGACGGCCAAAAAAAATCCCGATCTGATCGAATTTCTTTACACCCTTTTTGAGAACCGTTTTAATCCCTCCCGGAACAACCGCCTCTCCGCCGATGCCCTGGAGATGAAGTTCAAGGAATTTGAAAAACTCATTGCCGTGCGGTTCATTGACTTTAATCTGGGGTATGAAATTTTCCGTTTTATGTTCAAAATTGTCACCAGCACCCTGAAGACCAATTTTTACAAGGATATTAAACGCTCCTATGCCTTCCGCCTGGACAATGCCATTTTGGACCCCATTGTCTTCAGTCAGTCGGTGTATGGCATATTCTACGTCAATGGTCACTATGCCTGCGGTACCCATCTGAGAGCCGGTGACATTGCCAGGGGCGGGCTTCGTATGATCCGGGTCTCCCCGGCCAACCATTCCGCAGAGCTTGACAATGTGGTAATGCTCAACTATGCCCTGGGCGCCAAGGCCCAACGACTGAAACACAAGGATATCTGTGAAAGTGGCTCCAAAGGTGTGGTGGTTCCCCATCCCATTTATGCCACATGCAGCATGGACGCCCTGTATGACTACACCGAAGGCATCATGGATCTCATGCTCACCGGAGAACAGGTTGTGGACTACCTGGGCCATCCTGAAATGATCTTTTTCGGACCGGATGAGGGTACCGCCCCCCTGATGGATGCCGTGTCCCTGCGGGCCAAAGAACGGGGATACAAACACTGGCGCACCATCACCACGGGAAAAAGCTTTGGTATTCCCCATGACACCTATGGCATGCTGGAAAGTGGCCAATTGTTCGGACTCCTGGAGAAAAACGACAAGGGCACTGAGTTGCAGATTGACGGAGAGTCCATTGTCACCACCACGGACATGGAAAAAATTTACGATGTCATTGGGGGGCGCATCAAACAAAGCGGCATGACCACTACCTGTGTCATGGGAGCCTTCCGCACCCTGATTGACCATTATGATGCCAAAGAAGAAGACCTGAATCTCATGATCACCGGTGGACCCGACGGAGACCTGGGTGCCAATGAGATCCAGTGTTATAAAGGCAACATCTGCCTGATCATTGATGGGGGATCCATCCTGTTTGATCCCCAGGGGCTGGACAAGAAAGAACTCATGAAAATCGCTTTCATGCGCCATACGGCCCCCCGGGCCAACTCACTTGCCTATCCCACGGATAAACTCAGTGACAATGGCTTCATGGTTCGCCTGGGTGCCAAAGAGATCACCCTTCCCGATGGTACTTATATAGAAGATGGGACCATTTTCCACAAAACCTTTCTCACCAATGGGGAAAACCG
>JASFYZ010000151.1:0-4002 GCA_045046665.1 Desulfobacterium sp. | reverse complement strand
GCTGGCCCTGCCAAGTTCGGTAATGGGAGGGGGAATAAAGGCAAACACCGAGGCATCCTTGATGCTATATAATTTTTTCATTGCTCTTTGGGCAATGACTGCGGATTTCTGGTCAGGACGTGTTCTTTCTTTCCAGTCTTTTAGCTGTATAAAACCCAGGCCCACATTCTGCCCCCGTCCGGCAAAACTGAAACCTGTAACCGTGAAGATACTTTCCACATTTTCAGCTTCCTGGGTTAAAAAATAATCTTCCACCTTTTTTACACTCTGCCGGGTTCGTTCCATGGTGGCACCGGGAGGGGCGGAAACCATCATCATCATATTACCCTGGTCTTCATCGGGTAAAAATGATGTGGGCAGCAGTTGGAACATGTAGACCAGACCGCCTATAATGAACAGATAAATAATGATGAACCTTACAGATCTTAGCGCAATATATTCCACACTGTTTCGATATGCCAGCCTTCCGGCATTAAATTTTTTGTTAAACCAGCCAAAAAAACCTTTTCTGCCTTTTTTGTGTTCTTTATTTATGGGTTTAAGCAGGATCGCACAAAGCGCTGGCGTAAGAATCAGTGCAACCAGAACAGACAGGGCCATGGCAGATACGATGGTTATGGAAAACTGGCGGTATATCGCCCCTGTGGAGCCGCTGAAAAAAGCCATGGGAATAAATACCGCAGAAAGAACCATGGCAATACCCACCAGGGCACCGGTGATCTGCTGCATTGATTCCAGGGTTGCGTCTTTGGGAGAGAGTCCTTTTTCGCTCATTAGCCGCTCGACGTTTTCCACCACAACAATGGCATCATCCACCAGAAGACCAATGGCAAGCACCATGGCAAACATGGTGAGCACATTGATGGTAAAACCAAAGGCAGATAAAACACCAAAGGTTCCAAGTAAAACCACCGGCACGGCAATGGTGGGAATAAGAGTGGCTCTAAAATTTTGCAAAAACAGATACATGACGAAAAAAACAAGGACAATGGCTTCACAAAGGGTCTTTACAACCTCTTCAATAGAAAGTTTTACAAAGGGAGTGGTATCAAGGGGATAGATAACTTTGAGGCCCGGGGGCATAAACGCTGACAGCTCTTTAACTTTTTCCTTAATTCGATTGCCCGTATCAAGGGCATTGGCACCCGTTGCAAGACTTATGGCCATGCCGGAAGCATCCTTGCCCTTGTACCTGGCCGCTGTATCATATGATTGAACCCCCAACTCAATTCTGGCAAGGTCTTTCAGTCTGACCTGGGAACCATCCGAATTAACCTTTATCAAGATTTTTTCAAAATCTGCGACGGTCTGCAATTTGGATTGTACTGATATGGTGGCATTTAATTGCTGCCCTTTAATTGCCGGTGCCCCGCCCAGTTGACCCGGGGTGACATCTGAATTGCGTGCCTGTATGGCTGATTTTACGTCCGATGGCATCAGAGCATAGCTGTGAAGTTTTTCCGGGTTCAACCAGATGCGCATGGAATGCTGCTGTCCGAAGGCCGTCAAGGTACCTACACCTTGAACACGACTTAAAGTATCAACCATATTGGACTTGATATAGTCGCCAATATCATACTCATTCATGCTCCCGTCCTCGGAGTAAAGACCCACAATCAAAAGGTAGCTCTTTGTGGCCTTACTGACGGTTACCCCCTGGGATTGAACTTCCTGGGGCAGAAGGCTTTTTATCGACTGCACCTTGTTTTGCACCTGAACCTGGGCGATATCAGGGTCTGCTTCCGGCTCAAAGGTCAGGGTTATTGACAATGCCCCGCTTCCATCACTGGATGAAGAAAAATACCTGAGATAATCAATCCCTGTCAGATTTTGTTCAATGACCTGGGTGACACTATTTTCCAGTATTTCTGCAGATGCGCCTGGATAGGAGGTTGTAACGCTGATACTTGGAGGGGCAATTTTGGGGTATTGTTCGATGGGTAAAGTCAACACCGCAAAAAGGCCAGCCAACATGATGATAATGGCAATAACCCATGCAAAAATGGGTCGCCCTATAAAAAATTTTGACATTTTTTTATCCTATTATTTGATGATCCAATTTTTTTACAATACGGACAGGCGAGTTCAGGCTTGCGTTGCTGGCGTTATCTGCCACTGCAGGTGCGAACCTAAAACATTAGGGATCACTCAAAAATAATTTTACATTTTGGAAGTCGATTCATCCTGTCCCTGCTGTGTTGCGAAAATTTGGCTCATTCCCAAATGTGCCTGCATTTTCATGCCTTACAGAACAGGCGACTCAACTCCCAAAATTGACAACTTATTTTTGAGTGAACCCTTACCGACAATGCCAATAAAGCAAGCCTTGCCCTTTCCCTGAAAATTTCAATATAACTGCCACGGGCAGACCGTATTGAGGATATAGCCTGCCCACAACAAATATCGAAACTCCAGTTATTACAAATCATTGGACGGAATTTCTTATAAAACTGCCCCGGGCAAACCATGATTTGTCCATGGGTCCACCCACAACAAAGATTGAAGATCCCCCTGATTTGCCGGAATTTTATTATAGAAAAATTTTATCATCGAGTACTATCAATTAATAATGAATCGAAGTCTCTCACTTTTCATACTTATTAGAGAGTTATATTTCCACGGGGATAACTTTTGTCATGGAATGAATTTTTTGCAACCCCTCCACAACAACCCTGTCTCCAGATTTCAGACCCGAGGTCACCAGGTATTTATCGCCAATAGCCCGGGAAAGCATTATCTTGCGGATATCCACCGTACCTGTAGCATCAACAGTCCACACCATGATACTGCCATCGGCATTTCTGACCACCGACTGCTGGGGCACGGTTATCGCGTTTTCCTGTCTTGACTGCTCGACTCTGGCTCTGACAAATAACCCGGGCAGCAGAACATTATCAGGATTGGGAAAGAGTATCCTCAGTTGGACCATCCCTGTTCCCTCGTCCACTGTGACATCGGAAAACATTATCTTCCCTCTGCCAGCATAGGCATCGTTTTTATCTTCCATAAACAGAATCGCTTCAGGGTTCCGGGTTTGTGCATTCAATTGTTCACGCAGTTTCATAAGGTCTCCGCTGGATTGATTCACATCCACATATATCTGACTCAAGTTCTGTATGGTGGCCAATGCAGTTGCCTGCCCGGAAGTGACCAAGGCACCTTCCGTGACTGAGGATCTGCCGATTCTGCCGGATATGGGCGCAAATACTTTGGTATAATCCAGGTTGATCCTGGCCATTGATACATCGGCTTTTGCAACGGTTACGGAGGCTTTGGCCTGGGCCAGAGCAGCCACAACATCATCATAGGCTTGATGACTGACGCCTCCTAACTTTACAAGTCGAGCATACCGTTCAACTTTGGGTTCGATGGCTTTAAGGTCTGCTTCTGCCCGGGCAAGGCTGGCTGCGGCACTGTCATATGTGGCCTGATACCTTGCCGGGTCAATCTGATAAAGCTGTTGCCCTTTTTTTACAGCACTTCCCTCTGTAAATAAGCGTTTAAGAACAATTCCAGACACCTGGGGACGGATTTCAGCTATTTGCCAGGCAGAGGTCCGCCCGGAAAGATCTTTCGTGAATATAACCTCCTGGGGTTTTATCGTATACACTATTACCTCTATGGGGGAGGGGGTCTGGTTCCGAGTTTGAACAGCTGCAACCTGTCCCTCCCCTGGAAACAAAAAATAACCGACGCCTGAAAGGACCAGAATCGTTAATCCAGCCAAAATTTTCAATTTCATATTTTCTCCTGTTGCTTTTGTACTATTTTATTCACAAGACAAAGGACGTCTTGTTTGATTTGTTGTCTATCCGGGGTTCCATCACTTCTAAATTGCATTGATATCAATGAACCGATAACCGTCCCGTAAATCATTTCTGCCAAAACGTAGGGGTCCACATCTATAAAAAAATCTGTCTGGATACCCTGTTCACAACATTGAATTAAAGAGCGCATAATTAATTCAATTCGTTCTTCGTTTTGATTGGCCACGGTTCTTTT
>JASFYZ010000150.1:0-5983 GCA_045046665.1 Desulfobacterium sp. | reverse complement strand
CACCCAGTCACAGTCTTTCAGGGCGCTGTAATCGGTTGATATGTCTTTGTCATCGTAGGATACAAATTTATGAAATCCGAAAACATTTTTATAAAAATCACACCAGCGGTCCATTTGTCTGTCTTGGGTATTGGCGACAACATGGTCAATCCGGGTCAAACCCACACCTGTTCCTTTGGAATGTGCAGCCTCAAATCCTGGAAGAAAAACTCCTTGATAGCTGCCTTTGGAAACAAAGCTGTGAACAACATCTCCATAGGTAGCTACTGCAGCCTTGCGTATTATTCCGCAGCTATCTTTTAAGGTGTGAGGAGAATTTATTGACGCAGCTCCCCGTCCCACCGCTTCGTCATAGATTTCATCCACATCATCTTTTTCGATGAAATCATCGGCATCTTTAATATAACCGGTCACCGAAACCGTAGTGGATGCGGGCAGTTCCTGTGAAACCCCCACCTCCCAGCTATAGATGGTTTCTGCGTTGAGATCAGGATTTCCTGAGTCCTGGGAATAGAGTTCCTTGGTGGTGGGGAACTTGATACTCCGGTTCCAGGAACCCTTTACTGTGGTGCTGTCTGTGACATCATAGCTGACACCAGCCATGCAGGAAAAATCATCCTCATCATTCCCCCCATCCTTGTCCATGGTATGGAAACCATATCCCAGAACCACTTTAAATTTATCGGTGATCTGTGTGCTGTATTCCAAGGCAATGCTGGCAAAATCAAGATCAGACTCGATGTCGAAGTATTCTTTATTTTTATTTTTATCAATCTCGTATCCATCGGAGTCCCAGGAATCCCTTTCAAAAAGGGCTGCAAGAGTCAGGCGGTCCGATGCTCGGGGAAGCCAGGCAAGCTGTAGATTCGCCCCATTGACGTTGCTGGTGGCATCCTCGTCATAGCTGCCTTTTTTGGAGATGGTGGTGTAGGTGTCATCATCATAGCGTTTGGTGGTGGTATCTCCCTGGCTGGCAAATACCCATCCCCTCAGTTGCAGAGGTGCCTTAAAGGTATAATCAAATGCCGCCTGAACCGATTGGGTTTCAATCTCTTCAATGCGATTATATTTTACACTGGAGGCAAAGAGATCTTTTTTATCATTTATGGTGGAGGGGGGCACACCGTTTTCACCATCCTGGTAATTAAATGTGACGCCTACATTCAGGGCATCTGTGGCAGCATAGTTGAGCCCTATAAAGGCCGTCTGACGTTCGAAATCACTGTTTTCCCGGGTGTCATCTTCCTGCATAGAGGTATTTTTAAAGTCATTGGACACGGCCACAGCATCCAGGCTGGTGTTCCCCAGGCTGACCACAGCGTCTGCTTTGTCTGTGCCCCCGGTGAGGGTGATATTTGTGGAGTAATATCCATGTTCTCCAAATTCGTTGAGGAGGGTGGCGTGGACTTTTTTACCACCGGTTTTGGTGATGATATTGATAATTCCTGCGCTGCCATTTGCCCCGTAAAGCACGGATCCCCCTCCGGTGGTTACCTTGATGCGGGCGATGTTGTCCACGGGTATGGTGGTGGGATCAAATTGTCCGTTATAGGTTTCTTTAATGGGAATACCGTTGAGTAATAACAAAACATGACGGGTCCGAAGTCCCCGGATGTCAATTCTGGGGACGTTGGCGGCGGCATGGCGGATGTAAACGCCGGGGATGAGTTTCAATGCTTCATTCAGGGATCTGACGCCCTTTTGTTCAATATCAAGGGCTGTGATGGTGTGAACCGTGGCCACGGATTCTGCGGAATTGACCTGGTCGGTGACCACCACCTCCCCCAAATTGTAAAAGGAAGCATCTTCCTGGGCAAAAGCCGTTGAAATAATACTGCATAAAAGGATTGTCAAACAAAGGGGTAATGCTTTTTTCATAAAGTGCTCCTGGACTTATTAATGCAAGGGTGCATCGTTTTAAGAGTTAATTGTGGGTGTCTCGTGGTATGAATTTCCAGATACAAGGGGTGTTAATTGAAATATCCTACCAATATAAACAGTTACTCCCTCCCTGCTCATACACTGGCTTTTTGTAAAATAGATAAAACATTTAGCGTGCCGTTGTTAGGGGGGTAAAAGTGTTTTGTAATAATCAGAGATTTATTTACTGGTATCTGTCCCACCAGTCAACCTTAATTGTTATTATGCGTTGCTTTTGGGTATTTGCAAGCCCTTATTATATTGATACGAATATAAATGCGAATTACTATGAATTACCATGGAGTATGTTGAAATTACCATGGTCATGGTCATGGTTTTGTGCACCGATTACATAAAATTTTTAATTTCATTAAAACCGATGCTCAAGTTCGGGTTTGGGTCTAACTTCAGTAATTTGGGGTGGTCAGAAGAATGAAATGCAATAAATTTGCCTTGTAGCACAATATCTTGTAAGCTTCTTTGATCAACTGGATGATCCGGTTTTTAAACACCTGGTTTTGGGGCAACGGAATAAGGCATTAGAAATCAAGGATAATGGGAAGTAATATGAGTAATCACGCTGAAATTCGGTGGAAACAGCGATTTGAAAATTTTGAAAAAGCTTTGCGCCTCCTTCAGGAAGCACTGAGTGTAAAATCTGTTTCGGAGTATTCGAAATTGGAGCAGGAGGGTATTGTCCAGCGTTTTGAGTATACCTTTGAATTGGCATGGAAAACCATGAAGGATCGCCTGTTTTATGAGGGATATGATGAAAAAACCCCCCGTTCCGTCATTAGACGTGCCTTTGAGGTGGATTTTATTTCCGAAGCGGAAACAGAAGTTTGGCTGGATGCGCTGGACGCGCGTAACCTGCTGAGCCATACCTATAATGAGACAACGGCGTTGACTGTTCTGGATCATATTGAGAAGCGGTACAGCCACATCCTGACCCGGCTTTATGAGCGGTTAAAACCTGAAGCTGACTTTGAATGAAAGACGGCCTGAAAGACAAATATCGCCGGGCGATCATTAAGATCCTCTCTACCAATGAGCGGGTGGAGCAGGTAGTGCTCTTCGGCTCCCGGGCCATGCGGACCCATACCCCGGCTTCGGATGTGGATCTGGTTCTGTTTGGAGATAGACTGACTTTGACCGATCAGACCCGAATGGCCGCCGCCATTGAAGCATTGACCATGCCCCAACGTGTGGATTTGTTGCTCCACAAACATATTGATAACGAGAAGCTAAGAGAACATATCAAGAAGCATGGGATAAATTGGTTTCGACGGTGTCCCACAAATTGCCCGGTTTAATGTTGATGGTTTCGTAAAAACTCTATCCCTCATTTTTAAAGCACATCATGTAGTGCTTTGAATGTGTTTCAGTATCAATCTAAGGTGGGTAAGAAATCATGGGCCGACTTTTTACGGGTTCATTAATCTTGTATTTCAGGAAAAATTATGAAAATAAAAGAGATAAAAAAAATAACAGATCAGCATCATTTAAACCTTTTTTCCATCTCCTATCTGGATCAAAGGGATGATGAAAAATCATGGGTGTTTGCATCCAGAAAAAAGGTGCCAGAAGTGGCTGATAAAAATCCTCCGGTCGCCGATGCCGTGGTGATTGTGCCCTTTCACCAGGAACAGCAAAAGCTTGTGATGATCCGAGAATTCCGGGTTCCCCTGGGGGGATTTCAGTATGGATTTCCCGCCGGACTGGTGGACCCCGGTGAAACCGTGGAAAAGGCGGCTGCAAGGGAACTTAAGGAGGAGACCGGCCTTGATCTGGAACGTATTTTAAGGACAAGCCCCCCCATCTATTCCTCGTCGGGCATGACCGATGAATCCATTTCCCTTGTGTTTGCAAATTGTGGGGGAGAACAAAGCCTGGAGGGCAACGAAGCCTCCGAGGAGATCAGTGTGTTGTTCCTCTCCCGGGAGGAGGCAAAAAGCCTTTTGAATACGCCAGAGTTAAAATTTGATGTTAAATCATGGATTATTCTGGAACATTTTGCCGACACCGGGACAGTCTAAATCTTGCCATCCTTCATTTGCCAGCTTATACTATTGGCTTACCAAGCTCATTTCTCAGGAATTATTTTCCAAAAGGGTAATATACTTTTGGAGTAATATGAAGGATGTCTAAGATGTTTTCTAATTTTATCTATTTGCTGGTGGCCCTGCTACTGTACTCCACCTGTGGTTATCCGGGTTCCGATGCCATCATGCCGGACCATGGGGTGCCCATAGCCCTGCTGCTGGTGGGTGTTTTCTGGAGTCTTTGCCGGTTTTTTTTTCTTCGTCTTGAAAAACAGGAAGACCCTCTCTCCGGGCAGGGGCCGGATATGTCCATGGACAAGCTCATTGCCCGGTTTTCAATAGGGGCACTTTGCCTGTTTACTGTGGATCTTTATCTACTGCACTTGAATCTACTTCTGGATGATCTCAAAATTTTTCAATTGTTTCCCACCTTGGAAGCCCTGATTTTTTTGGGGGTGTTTCTGTCTTATCTGGTCATTGTCTGGTCCTGTACCTGGCCCGTGCAAAAAAGATACTTTCCCGGCACTGTGTCTCAAAAAGATTTTGTTCGTTCCAATATTTCCTTTTCCCTGCCAGCCCTGCTTCCCTGGTTTTTGATCTCCCTCATGACGGATCTCCTGGAACTACTGCCCTTTGAGCAGCCCGGGGCCTTTCTTGCCACCCCCCTGGGAGAAATTGTTTATGTGGTCATTTTTATGCTGGCCATTGCCGGGGTGGGACCTTTTTTGATCCAGAAGGTGTGGGGATGTCGATCCCTGGAACCGGGTCCGGCCCGAAATCGCATTGAGCTATTGTGTCAACGGGCAGGGGTGAAATACCGGGATATCCTCAAGTGGGAGCTTTTTGGTGGCTCCATGATCACCGCTGGGGTTATGGGAATCTGGGGACGGTTTAGATATATCCTGGTGACGCCGTCTTTAATATCCCTGCTTAGAACCGATGAAATGGATGCGGTCATCGTCCATGAAATCGGTCATGTGGAAAAGCATCATATCCACTTTTATCTGTTGTTTTTTTTGGGTTACATTGCCTGTATTTATTCCTTTCTGGACCCCCTGGTTATGCTTATTGTGTCCGGGCCGGTGCTGGACTTGATGGGATTTGTGGGGATGTCCCGGGAAGCCATGATGACCCTGGTGCTCAGCTGTTTACTTATTATGTTGTTTCTGCTCTATTTTCGATATGGTTTCGGGTTTTACATGAGAAATTTTGAACGCCAGGCTGACCTTCATGTGTATCAATATTTACCCCACGCAAGATCCATGATCACCACTTTTCATAAAATAGCGGCCCACAGTCGTCAGGCCTGGGACAAACCCAACTGGCATCATTTCAGCATTAAGGAACGGGTCCATTTTCTGGCACGGTGTGAGGCAGACCCGTCCTTCATTGCACGTCATCATAAAAAAGTGCGTGGCATGATGTGGGGGTATATTGTTTTTCTGGTGGGGGTTTGTGCCATGGGATATTATCTTAATTTTGGTTCAGGTAAGGCCGGTATGAACCGGTATGTGACGGAAAAACTCATTCTCCGGGAATTGGAGCAAAGGAGTGGTGATTTGGAAATTCAGCTCCTGGCCGGGGATTACTATTATGATGCCGGAGCCTTTGACAAAGCCATTATTTTTTACCAGACGGCCATTAATACTGATCCGGACAACGCCCATGCCCTGAACAATCTGGCCTGGCTTTATGCCACCTGTATCAATTCCTCATATCGTAATCCCCAGGCGGCCTTATCCCTGGCGCAAAAGGCATTGAAGGTAGAACGGGCTGCCCATGTGCTGGACACCTTTGCTGAAGCCCTGTTTGTTAATGGCCGCTTCCAGGAGGCCCTGGATGTTGCCGTAGAAGCCCTGAAAATTGCCCGGGACCGGGAAGACTATTACCAAGGCCAGGTGAAACGATTCAAAAAATATGTGGGTGGAAACACATAGTTATATAAAACGGGTTTGATCATAACGTCGGCCACCTTCTGGTGGAATCTTAACAGTAAAAAAATAAGCACGGTTATATCAAGT
>JASFYZ010000149.1:0-7220 GCA_045046665.1 Desulfobacterium sp. | reverse complement strand
TCAATATAATTTTTTGATTTACCACAGTAGCTCTAATACTGTTACCGGATTTTGGGCCAAAATTATGAACGCAATGTTTGGCTTTTCATCTCTGGTTTTCATGTTGTTTTGGCAAAAAAATCAGAAAACCTATTTGGCTCTGGCTTGTCCAGGCTATGTTGTAATTAATTTAAGATTATGGGTGTTATGTTGACTGAGATTTCAAATCCTCCAGCTCTTCCCATCTTGCATACAATGTGTCCACTGTTTCCTGGGCTTTTTGGAGTTGGGTGTACACCGTGGCAAGAGTGCCGGGGTTTTTCATCACAGCAGGTGTTTCAGCTTCTTTTTGAATGTTTTCTACCTTAGATTCAGCCGTGAGTATTTTTTTTTCTATCTTGTCCAATTCAAACTGGTGCTTGTAAGAAAACCCGGCGATTTTGGGTTGGCTTTTGCCTGGATTCTGGGATTTAAATGGCTGTTTTTTTTGGGTTCCTGTGGAGATTTTTTGTTGCTGCTTGAGGCATTGATGATAATCGGCAAACATCTGGGCTTTTCCCTTACCATCAAAAAAGAGGATGCTGTCCGTGACCCGGTCCAGCAGGAATCGGTCATGGGAGACAATGACCACAGCCCCGGGAAAGTCCAGAAGGCTCTCTTCAAGGACTTCCAGAGAAGGTATATCAAGGTCGTTGGTGGGCTCATCCAGGAGGAGGATATCCGCTGGTTGGGCCATGAGATTGGCAATGAGTATCCGTGCCTTCTCACCGCCGGAGAGACGTTTGACGGGCAGAGTGAGCTGGTCCGGGGTAAAGAGAAAACGTTTGGCCCAGGAGACAATGTGAATGCTCCTGTCTTGAAACATCACTGCATCCCCTGCCGGTGACAGGGCCTCTTTTAAGGTGATTTCAGGGTCCAGTTTGGAGCGGGTCTGGTCAAACACCGCTACCTTGAGGTTGTCCACCCGTTGCACAACACCTGTGTCCGGGGGCAATTTGTTTTCAAGGATATTCATGAATGTGGTTTTGCCGCTGCCGTTTTCCCCCATGAGCCCCAGCCGGGTCCCCGGGGTTAATTTCAGGCTGATGTTCTGAAACAGGCAGCGTCCCTGGATGGATTTTCCGATTTCCTGACAGGTGAGCAGTTGACGGGTTTTGCGCCGGGTGCTGTCAAAATTAATGTCCACCCGCTGGTTGCGGTTATTCATGCGTTTGACCATGGCAAGCTGTGTCCTTAATACGTCTGCCTGATCAATGCGGTATTTTGCCTTGGTGGATCTGGCTTTGGCCCCCCGGTTGAGCCATTCGGTCTCCCTGCGCATTTTATTGGAGAGAATTTCTTCCTGTCGGGCCTGGGCTTCCAGAAATTTTTCCCGGTGATCCCGGAAATTAAGATACCCCCCTGAAGCGGAAATTTGTCCCTCGGGATAGCACCGGCCAAGTTCCATGATTTCAGAGCAGACATTCTCCAGAAAACAGCGGTCATGGCTTACCACCACAAAGGCAAATCGGGGATTTTTCAGGATGCCCTCAAGCCAGAGAATGGTTCTGATGTCCAGATGGTTGGTGGGCTCATCCAAAAGCAGCAGGTCTGGCTCCAGTGTCAGGGCTCTTATGATGGTAAGTCGTTTTTTCCATCCCCCGGAAAGATGACCGCATTGCTGGGTTTCGTCTGTGAAGTCTCCCATTCCAATGGCCCGCTTCACCCGTCGGTACCGTTCCGGATCATCCATGGGTTCCTGGGACAGGCCGTCCATCAGGGTCTGTTCAATGGTTTTTTCTTCATCCAGGATGTCTTCCTGGGGGAGATACACCATGCGTGTGAGGGGCTTGATGTATTTATCTCCCTGGTCCGGGGAATCCTCTCCGGCCATGAGCTTGAGCAGGGTGGATTTACCACTGCCGTTGCCACCGATGAGGCCCTGTTTTTCTCCTGCCTTGAGATTGATGGAAAGATCTTCAAATATGGGGGTGTCTCCATAGGTTTTATGGAGCGAACGATAGCTGAAAAGAAGTGTCATGGGTGCCTGGGTCTGCTTATGTTTTTTATATGAAAAAGTAGGTGTTGGGTAATAGGTGCTGGGTTGGTTTGTTAATGGGAATCCAGAGCCCGCAGGGTATTACTCAAGCTTTTTTCCACTCAGTTTTGTGGATGATCCACATGGCTGCTTTATTTTGGAAAAATGTTTATTTGTCGGGAACGGTATTGCTGGGTTGTCTGTATCGTTTTATCATCCTGGCCACAAATCCTGCAAAAAGGGCAAGGCCGGTGAGAATAATAAAAGATGCTGAAAAAAAGGTCATGACAAAATGAAACGGGTTTTTGAGACCATAGGTGGCAACAAGAAGATTAATGCCAAACAGGGCAAAAGAGAGAGAAATCAGGGAAAGGGTTCCCAGAAGTGGCCACCAAAAATAAGGGTTATTCATCATAACATGTATCTGTCCTTGGGATTGTTTTAAAAGTGTTGATAAACATATTACAGATCCACGATTCTGTAAAGTGGCTTTGGATTTTACAAGGCTTTGCAATGATAGTATACTGCGCCATACAGCACAATAAATGAGTTTATTGATTTAATCACGAATTCACTTTATTTTGATTTTATTGCCACAATATATGGCTAATTAACTGAGTGAACATGCATCATGTGGATAAGGATGGTGCCATAAATATGAAAATCTCGACAGGCTGTTACGGAGCTAAAAATATCTTCACGAAACAACCATATGTGGCGCTACCAACCTCAATGAACCGCTATATATGCTTATTAAATATTCAAATCATGCATTCCGTAACAGCCTGTCGACGTAATTAACAGACTCATAAATCATGAATGTGGAGCTGAAATGAGAATTCTTTTTATTGAAGATGATAATAAGATTGTTGATTTTGTTACTAAGGGGCTGGGAGCTGTTGGCTATGTAACAGACCATGCCATGGATGGCCTTGATGGATTACTCATGGCAAAGTGTGGTGATTACGATCTTCTTTTGGTGGATGTGATGCTGCCCGGACTGAATGGTATCTCTCTGGTTGGAAAATTACGATCCATGCAGATCAACACACCGGTGATCATTTTAAGTGCCAGGGATAAGGTGGCTGACCGGGTCCGGGGGTTGGAGGCCGGGGCCGATGATTATTTAACAAAACCCTTTGCCTTTACTGAACTTATGGCAAGGATCCAGGCCCTTTTACGCCGGGCCGGGGGAAGTACGGAGACCACTGTGCTGACCTGTGGGGATCTCTCCCTTAATTTGATATCCCGGGATGTGAAAAGGGGAGATGATGTTGTTGATCTCCAGCCCCTGGAATTCTCTTTGTTGGAGTATCTTTTGCGTAATCAGGGGCGAGTGGTGTCAAAAACCATGATCATTGAGCATGTGTGGAACTATAATTTTGACCCCATGACCAATGTGGTGGAGGCAAGGGTTTGCCGACTCAGGGATAAGGTGGATAAGGGATATGGGGTGAAACTTATCCATACGGTCCGTGGAGTGGGTTATGTTCTGCGCCGGTGAGATTGACATGGCAGGTAATTGCATGTTCTGGAGCCACCCTGCCCACAAGAAAATTAAAATTTATATGATTCAAGGGGAAAAATGCGCTTTCCAAGACTTTTTCATACCCTGGCCTTCCGACTGACCCTATGGTATGCCGGGATTTTTGTTGTATCTTCCTGTGTGGCTTTTATGTTGTTTTATTTACTGGTCTCCCGGACCATTGTGAGTCACATGGATGGAGAATTGGAAGGAATTGCGGCGCGATTTTCAACGGTTCTTTCGCTCCAGGGGCTTCCCGGCATTAAGCGGCTTGCAGCCCTGGAGGCCCGTGCTGCGGGTGAAAAAAAGGTTTTTTTCCGTTTGTTGTATCCCAATGGAGAGGTGTTTGCGTCCTCTTACATGGCCTATTGGGAACGAATTCCCATTTCTAAACAGACCCTTAAGGAGCTGGTTGACACAAGAAGAAATGTGTATGACACCGTTTCCGTGGGGGAAGATGCTTATTCTGTAAGGGTGCTGTATCACCTGGTGGGTTCTGGGGTGGTGCTTCAGACGGGTCTTGCCATGGAAGCCTATTCCGGTTTTTTTAATGCCTTTAGCCGTATTTTTGTTGGGGCCATGGCCCTGGTGATCCTGTTTGCCGTGATTCCGGGTTGGTTCATGGCCCGAAAGGCATTGGGGGGCGTGGCTGCCGTGACCCGGACGGCGGCTGTTATTTCCGGGGCCAGTCTGTCCCGGCGGGTTCCCCTCACCGGTCACCAGGATGAATTGGATCAGTTGGCCATCACCTTTAACGGCATGTTGGATCGTATTGAAACCCTTGTGACAAGTATTCGGGAGATGGGGGACAATATTGCCCATGATTTGAAGGGGCCAGTGACCCGGATTCGAGGCCTTGCCGAGGTTACCCTGGTGCATGGCAAAGCCCTTGATGAATATCAGGCCATGGCGGCTTCCACCATTGAGGATGCGGATCGCCTGCTCTCCATGATCAATACTATGTTGATGATTTCCAGGGCTGACAGTGGCCAGGGGGAATTTTGTATGGAATCGGTGGAGCTTACTGAGCTTGTGGAAGAGGCATGCCAGCTTTTTTCCCCTTTGGCCGAAGATGGTGGGGTGGTGCTGAGAAACAGAGCACAGGGGCAATTTAAGGTGTGTGCAGATCGAGGAATGATGCAGCGCTGTCTGGCCAATCTTATTGACAATGCCATAAAATATACAAAAACTGGGGGCGTTGTGACGGTGGGGATGAATCCTGGAACCCAAGAAATGGTTGAGATAATTGTGGAAGATACCGGTATGGGTATTGAGCCTGAAAATTTGGAGCGGGTGTTTGAACGATTCTTCCGGGCAGATGCCTCACGGAGTTGCCGGGGCACCGGTCTTGGCTTGAGCCTGGCCCGGTCCCTTGCCCGGGGACATGGGGGAGATGTGACCGTGAATAGCGTACCAGGGCAGGGAAGTGTTTTCATGATCCGCCTGCCGTCCTGAAAAATCTAAAATAATGTTCTATGATGGGGGGCTGGTTTCATTACCAAATGGTAATGTTCAGGTCATTTAATCATCATCTTTATGTATTATCTTAATATTATTGAAAAGAGATCCAGGGCCATGGGATGAAATCAGGATATGTTCCATGGTCTGTAAAATTGGGTCTGTTATTATTTGATAATACTTTGATGATCAAGTTCTTTTTGCCACGAGCCTGACTCCGTTATCCCAAAATTGGCCTTAAAAAAACTTGAACATCGAGTGATAAGGAGGGTGTTATGAAAAATGTAAACAGATATATTATGGTCATTGCATTGGTGTTTTTTCTTCTGGTGCCGGTGGTTTCCTTTGCAAAGGTAAACATGGTGCCCGCAGGCTTCAGTGAACTGGCTGAAGATGCCAGGCCCGCTGTGGTGAATATTCGTACCGTCAAAACCATCCAGGGCGGGGGACGAGTGTTTAACCATTTCTTTGGTCAACCTTTTAATGACAAAGATTTTTTTCGTCAGTTCACCAATCCTTTTAATCGGCGGGGACCTTCCCGGGATTACAAGCAAAACAGTCTGGGGTCAGGATTTATCATTGACCGGAAGGGCTATATTGTCACCAATTACCATGTGGTGGATGGTGCCGATGAAATTCTCGTAAAAATGTACAATGACAAGGAATATGCTGCCACGGTGGTGGGGGGGGATCCCAAAACGGATCTGGCGCTTATCAAGATAGAGGCTGAAGGTCTGGTACCTTTGAAACTTGGCAGCTCTGATGATCTTAAGGTGGGTTCTTGGGTGGTGGCCATTGGCAGTCCCTTTGGTCTTGAACAGACCGTCACCGCAGGTATTGTCAGTGCCAAGGGACGTATTTTGGGCTCCGGCCCCTATGACGATTTTATCCAGACAGATGCCTCCATCAATCCGGGGAACAGTGGGGGGCCCTTGCTCAATCTTGAAGGGGAGGTTATCGGCATTAACACGGCCATTATAAAATCAGGCCAGGGCATTGGATTTGCCATCCCGTCGGACCTTGCCAGGGGGATTGTAAAGCAATTGCGGGATTCCGGATCAGTGACCCGGGGGTGGCTGGGTGTAGCCATCCAGGATGTGACACCGGAGCTTGCTGAGTACTACGGCATCAAGCCTACCGGAGGAGCCCTTGTGGCCCAGGTATATGAAAATAATCCAGCCCATGAGGGGGGAATTGAACCCGGTGATATCATCGTAAAAGTCAATGATGTGAGGATTAAATCCAGCAGGGACCTTTCTGGAGCCATTGCTGGGTTTGGTGTGGGAGAGAGGGTGACAGTTGCCTACATCCGGGAGGGGCAGAAACGTCGAACAACGGTGACCCTTGCCCGGCGAAGTGATGATGATAAACAGCTTGTCCGCAATGGATTTGATGAGCTTGGGATGAAATTTGCTCCTGTTAATGATGACGCATCGCGATCCTACGGGTATGCTCCCGGAGCCCGGGGCATTGTGGTGGTGGAAATTGAGCCCGGCAGTAAAGCAGACCAGTCCGGTATCCGCGAGGGCGATTTATTAAAAGAGGTTAATCACAGACCTGTTGAAACGGAAAAACAGTATCTTGAAATCATGGAAACCGTTGCCAAGGGGAAACAGTTTCAGCTACTCTTCCGGCGGGGAAATGTCAGCTTTATTGCTGTGAGATTGATTCGATGATTCATTGGAAATAGGCGGATTCTCATCTCGTCTTTTATATCAACAATTGGGCATCCTTCAGATTATCCCCAAAAAAGGGGTCGAACCCTATTTAGACACACAGGCAATGGAGCTCAAGCAGGCAATGGTGCTGACCGGAACAGCCTCTGCTGCTTCAGTTTGCAGGACTATTTTATATCAGCAGAAGAGTTGATCATTTAAGTTTTTTCGGACAATGTTGTTGCTTTTGATAAGACTGTGAACGGTTTTGTATGGTAAGTGGTAGTATTTAGTTGATAACACGGAAACAAACTACGGCACAAACTCAAGATTGAGAGTGTGTCGTAGTTACTGAACTGTTAGGGGAAGTTGTCCAGGGGAAACAACGCCACGCGGAGTAAGTTTGTTTCCACGTTTTTGCATGTTTTTTTCAATTCTCCCCAAACAGAAGCCCCCTCCACCGAATTAAGTGGTAAAGTAAGTTCTCAATAACGGGCATGTCCTGATGAACACAACGAAGATAGAAAATGGCTGTATGCCGCCCCCGGGGAGGGGTAATGGAAGCGACCCGGAACTGTTAGACAGC
>JASFYZ010000148.1:0-9451 GCA_045046665.1 Desulfobacterium sp. | reverse complement strand
AGCTGTCGCAGTGGAATTGAAAAACAAGGAACAATTATTATGAAATTATGCAGTCGTCTTTTGTTGGCAACAACAATCCTCACCTCGGTTTTATTTTGGGCACCCATGGTCGGAGCAACAGGTGGTGGATACACCCCCGGAACAGAAGGGGCCATGGGGCCAACCCTGCCCCCACCGGGACTTCATTACAAACAATATAATATCCTGATCAATGCCGATGAATTGACGGATACAGACGGAAATAAAGTTGATATAGATTTCGATCTGACCGTCTTTGCCCAGGCCCACCGGTTCGCCTATTTTACTGGAAAAAAGCTCTTCGGGGCCGATTACGGTATGAGTGTGGTCATTCCCATTGTGGCCACAGATGTGGAAATCGGTGCCTTTGACAGCGACGACAGTGACATTGGCCTTGGAGACATTTTCGTCGAACCCTTTGTGTTGAGTTGGCATAAGGAGCGCTGGGACATCGCCTTTGGAACCGGTTTTCAGTTTGCCACCGGTAACTGGAGCAACAGTGGCGAACCCGCCAACGGGAGTGTCGGCAGCGGCGGATATCAAAACGCATTGCTTACCACCGGTGCCACCTATTACCTGGACAATGCCAAAAGTTGGAGTATTTCGGCCCTGTCCCGTACAGTTCTTTACGTTGGCGAACAGGATGAAACCGATTATCAACCGGGTGATGAGTTTGTTGTGGACTGGGGAATCGCCAAACAGTTTCAGGCATCAAAAGAAATGTTAATACGACCAGCCCTTGTAGGGTATGGCTATTGGCAATTCAGCGATGATAAAAATCGTTATGACGGGGGATCCAATAGCGATAGAGGCTCTAAATACGCCATTGGTGCCGAGGTCAACCTGTTTTGGTTACCCCGATTGGCGCAATTTAATCTAAGATATCTACAGGATATTAAGGCCGAAGATGAAACCAAAGCGGAAGTAGTTGTTTTATCCATCGTTTTATCATTCTAAAACATGGATCCAATCGGAGAAGCTTGGAGAGTTCTCCGACTTGCATCTTCCCTTGAAAACTGGGCAATCTCTTTCTAAATCAGTTCAATCTCATACAAAGGTCATAATTTTATGGAAAAACTTCTCAGAATCAACATGAACAAGAAAAGCGCTGAATTTGAATCCGTACCCGAGCCAATGGTCCTGTTTGGCGGGCGGGGAACCGTGGCAGCCATCTTGTCCAATGAAGTGGACCCCACCTGTGATGCCCTGGGGCCGGACAACAAACTGATCATCTGCCCCGGCATGATGGGGAATACCTCGGCTCCCTGTTCTGGACGGATCTCCATCGGTGGGAAAAGTCCCTTGACCGGCACCATCAAAGAGGCCAATGCCGGTGGCATGGCAGCCAAAAAACTGGCAGCCCTGGACATTTATGCCATTGTTGTGGAGGGCCTGCCCCAGAATGATGATAAATGGCACCTGCTGGTGATGGATGATTCCGGGGCAAAACTGGTCTCCGCCTCAAAATACATTGGCATGAACAACTATGAACTGGTCGCACATCTGCAAAAAGATTTTGGTAAATCCATTGCCACCATATCCATTGGCCAAGCCGGGGAACGGGGATATTTCAACTCCACGGTGCAGATGTCCGATCCCGAAGGCCGCCCCGCCCGGGCCGCTGCAAGGGGTGGGCTTGGCGCACTCATGGGTTCCAAAGGCCTCAAGGCAGTTGTCATTTCCACGGCTCAAAAGCTTAGCGCACCCTACCAGGATAAGGAAGGATTTCGTACAAACAGCAAGGCCTACACCAAGGCCATCATGGACAATCCCGTTTCAGGCCAGGGATTGCCCGCCCTGGGAACGGCGGTTTTGGTCAATGCCACCAATGCCCAAGGGATACTGCCCACCAACAACTACCGAAAGGGGTGCTTTGAACAGGCAGAAGCCATCAGTGGAGAGCACATTGCAGTGCTGCAGGGGGAGCGCAAGGGCAACATGACCCACAGATGTTCACCGGGATGTGTTATCCAATGTTCCAATGTGTACCATGGTCCTGACAGCAAATATCTCACTTCAGGATTTGAATATGAAACCATCGGACTCATGGGTGCTAACTGCGGCATCGACGATATTGACAGCGTGGCCCTGATGGATCAAATGTGTGATGATCTGGGTATTGATACCATGGAAACAGGGGTTTCCATTGGGGTCTGCATGGAAGCTGGCAAATTAAATTTTGGAGATGCAAAGGGTGCCATTGCCCTGGTTCAGGAGATGAAGGATGACACCGGGTTCGGAAAAATTCTCGGCCAGGGAACCCTGGCAGTTGGAACCCACCTGGGTGTAGAACGCATCCCCGTTGTAAAGGGACAGGCCCTGGCTGCCTACGACCCCAGGGGGCTAAAAGGTACCGGAGTCACCTATGCCACCTCCCCCATGGGTGCCGATCACACTGCGGGGAATTCCCTGGGGGATCCCTCTGTGGAACCTTCAAAAAAGGAAGGTCAGGTGGGGCTTTCCACCCAGCTCCAGGTGGGTATGTGCCTGTTTGACAATCTGGGTATGTGCATCTTTTCCGGTTTCTGTCTTGCCGTTCCTGAGAATCTTCAGCTACTGGTAAACATGGTTGCAGCCAGGTTCGGCGGCCAATGGGATGTGGACCGACTCATGGGCATTGCCGTCCAGACCATTGCCATGGAAAAAGCATTTAACAAAAAGGCGGGGTTCACCGCAAAAGACGATAAACTACCTGATTTCTTCTATACCGAAACATTGGATTCAGTGGATACCGTGTTTGACATCACCGAAAAAGAACTCAAAGAAGCCATTCCTTTTTAGTTCATGCCATGGATGCCCGTTTCCTGTCACACATGCTCCTTCGCCACATCCAACGGAAGGCCTTTATCTGTTTCATAATGTGACAGTCAATGACGATGTGTGTAAATAGGAAACATCTTTCTTGAAAATAGGGTTCCAAACCCGCTGGTGATATTGTGCGAAGCGGAATTGATCATAACGTCGACCAGTTTGAGTGCCAGCTTATTTTTTACGCTTAGCGGACATTGAACAAGATTGAAGACGTCATACGAACTTAACATATCAATCAATGTGCATATAGGTGATCACCCATAAGATACTGTAACAACTGGTCTTTAAGCCCTATGTATGGAGAGCTTTTCTGCCATATATCTTATAAATAAGGCGAGGGCTGGGGGGAAGCACCTATCATAAACGGATACTCAATATTTTTTTAAAGGCTGATCCCAGATCATTTCACAATTGCCATGCAACATTGGCATTCTTTTTGCTAATACTAAAATATAGATTAAATAACAATGCTGTCGAAAATGGTAAAACCGCATTTCAGAGTCAAACAATTAAACTGCCATGGCTGGGTTCGAGTCATGGCTTGATTCGGGTTAGTTTTCGAATCGTGAAAATGAAAATCCATCACGAGAAGAGAGTCTCTTTTTTTTAAGAAAACACCACCAACGCAAGGGAGAAAAACAAATGGACGTATGCAGCAACAATAATGTCAAAACGGAAGTAATGGATTGCGCTGAAAACGATATTACAGAAAAAACCACGGATGACGCGGCCCTCTCAATAACTGAAATCACCATTGAAGAGGTATCCATTGATGGCATCTGCGGCGTGTATTGATAATAGAATTGACAGAGCAGACCCAACCTATCGGTTGGCTTCGTCGGTGCAGGTACGGCCTGAGGACAGCGGGCTTTTGTTCTATTCCAGCAAGGGTCCCCAGCTCTACTTTCTGAATTCTGGCAGCATTCTTGATCCAGACTATTTCGTATCCGGTATCGGTTTGAATAGTTGGCTTGAAAACAACCAGACGGTGACACCGGACATCAAAAAAAAGCTTGCCAACGCCCTTGATGATCTTGTGAAAAAGGAGGTTCTGGTATGTTGATCGAAGCTGCACGAAAGGGATTGCGGGCACCTGTAAACCTAACATGGGAGATAACTCTTCGATGTAATCTCAAGTGTCGTCACTGCCTGTCCAATGCCGGAACGGCCCATCCCAATGAGCTGTCCACAAAAGAGTGTAAGGCCTTCATCGACCACTTGGCACATCACAAGGTATTTCAGATCAACATCGGCGGCGGAGAGCCCTTGCTTAGACCGGATTTTTTCGAGATCATGGAATATGCCAATTCAAAGGGAATCATAGCCTGTATCAGCACCAACGGAACCCTGCTGGATGATCCTACCTGTAAACGTCTGGCTGCCATGAAAGATATTTTCCTTCAGGTGAGTCTGGATGGTGTGGATGAAGCAACCAATGACGAAATCAGGGGAAAGGGCACCTATCAGCGTGCGGTGGAAGGGATGGCTCGGCTTCAGCGCCACCGGGTGGCATTCAGCATCAATACAGTTTTGACCCGCACAAGCTTCGAACAACTGGAAACATTGAAGAGCATGGCCAAGGGCTTGGACGCCTCTCTTCGCGTCAGCAGATTTCGTCCCTCCGGCCGTGCCAAGGAGTGCTGGGAGGAACTGGCTCCCTCCAAACAGCAGCTGGAGCAATTTGCAATCTGGCTCCAGGGTGACGCGAGTGTGTTGACAGGGGACTCCTTCTTCAGTCTCACTTCGGAAAAACGCCGTCGAGTGGGCCTTGACATGTGCGGAGCCGCCAAAATGACCTGCTGCCTTGCACCGGGAGGCGATGTCTATCCCTGTGCCTTTTTACAGGAAGAGCAGTTCATGGCGGGGAATATCCGGACCCAGACCCTTGATGAAATATGGCGAACCTCTCCCATTTTTCAAAATTTTCGGAATCTGGAGGTGGCTTCATGTCATACCTGTTACCGTTTTGATTCCTGTCGGGGAGGGTGCCCGGCTGTGGCTTATCATATGTACCACGATTTATCCCAACCCGACCCTGAATGCCTTATGAGCTGCCTGGCTGGCTAATGGCGCACCCGGCCTATCAACGGCATTTTAAAAGTGCACCTTCCGGCTTCATGAAAACATGGCAAAATTTTGATTTAACAACGCAACGGGGAGAGCGGCACTGAGTCCCATGGATTGACAGCCAAAGAACAGGAGATATAATGACCCAAGACAGGACATTCAAGCTACAACAAAATGTTACTTTGAAACAAGAGAGACATGCCTGTTTTCTGATCTCATCCTTTCCTTTGCGTGCCGTCAAACTGGATAGTTGCTGGATTCCCTTTTTCCAACATCTAAAATCATGCAGCAACAAGGACGTGAGACTTTGTGATCAGGATCTTCCCAAAAGCCTGACCGGCCAGCAGGTTAAACGTTTTTTACAACAGCTTGTCCAAAAAGGGTTTCTGCTGGAACAACACAAGGGACGTCAAGAATATCTTCCAAAGGTGTCCATCATCATTCCGGTGCGGAATCGACCGAAAGATCTGGATAACTGTCTGGACTCCCTGCAAAAAACAGATTATCCCCGGGAGCTTGTAGAGGTGATTGTGGTGGATGACGGATCAGACGACGATACCCATTTGATGGCCGAAAAATACCCAGTCACCTTAATTTGTAATCAAAGACAACGGGGGGCCTCATTCAGCCGCAACCGCGGAGCTGAAAAGGCAGGTGCCGATCTGCTTTGTTTTCTGGATTCAGATTGTACCGTGGATAGCCAATGGCTCCGCCGTCTCACTGCTCTATTCGAGGATTCCCGGGTTACCGCTGCCGGAGGAGCGGTGGCAGCACAGCTGGAACACACCCGTCTGGATCGATACGAAAAAGTGTGCTCATCACTGCATATGGGAGATCATCCCTGCGATTCCCGGAACGGCAACGCTTTCTTTTATCTGCCATCGTGCAATTTTGCGGTGAGAAAATCGTCTTTCACGGCAGTGGGGGGATTCAAGGAGGAAATGACCGTTGGAGAAGACGTGGATCTGTGCTGGCGCCTCATGGACAAAGAGGGAGTTATCTCATACACCCCCGATGCCCGGGTTTTCCATCGACATCGTAATCAGGTAACGGCCTTTGCCCACCGGAGATATCAATATGGCACGTCGGAACCGCTGCTGCAGACCATCCATGCCGATCGTGTAAAGACCTTTCCCGTTTATGCCATGGCCACACTTTTCTGGTTGCTGATACTCTCTTCGGCACTCTCCTTTTCCTTCCTGGGATATTGCGCGCTCTTCCTTTTTTTGGGAGACACGATCCTGCAGTATCGTAACACCCGGAAAGCGGGGTTGGTTCTAAGTCCTTTATCCATCATTTCTGCCCGGGTACGGCACAACTTGAGTGTGCTTTACCATCTCTCTTCTTTTTTCTCCCGTTATTATCTTATGGCAGCCCTGCTGGTCCAGGTGGTTTTCCCCACTCCGGTGGTAACGGGAATGATCCTGGCCCATATAGGTGTGGGGCTGGTGAAGTACTGCGTGAAAAAACCAAAACTTGATCCTTTGAGTTTTCTTTTCTTCTTTTCTCTTGAACAACTCTCTTACCAGTGCGGGGTATGGGTTGCATGCATAAAACATGGCTTTTTTAAGCCGGTGGCCCCTAAAATAGTCATTCAACCGCTAAGCGTTCAACCATGATCTGCCCTGAAAACAAACGTTCATAAAAAAATCAATAAGGAGCTTGACACATGGCTATCAACATTGAAAGAAAACAGTTTCCCCTCTCCTACGTTCAACAGCATGCCCGGGCCATCATGGGATGGGGTGCCCATAAAATGGTGGCCCAGGAGTGTCAGATGTATGGCATCACCAACGCCCTTCTTGTGACAACAGGGCTCAAGGGAACTGGTATCATCGAAGAGGTTGAAGGCATCCTGAAGCATGCCGGTATTGCCGTTACCATTTTTAACGGTGTTACCTCCAATCCCAAGGATTATGAATGCAAAGCCGGAACTGAGGCATATCTTAATGCCGGATGTGATGGTATCGTATCCGTGGGCGGCGGAAGTTCCTCCGATGCCGGAAAGGCCATCCGCATCATGGTGGAAAATGATGGTGCAGAAACCAATCTACGTGATTTTGCTGCCTTTCTTGAGCCCCATTATACCACCCGTATTCCAACATATAAAATGGTCAACATTCCCCATGTGGCGGTGAATACCACCACAGGAACCGGCGCAGAAGGAACCGCCTTTGCCATCATCAACGATGAAGAGTGGAAATACAAATTGATTCTTGTGGTGCCGGGTGTTTCTCCGTCCGTGGGCATCAATGATCCGGCACTGATGCGGATTCAGCCCCCCCACCTGGTGGCGTGGACGGGCATGGACGCCTTTTGTCACTGCATGGAACCTTTTATCGGCAGACTGAACATGCCGGTGGTCCACGGGGTAGCCATCAAGGCCATTAAGTTGCTCAGTGAAAACCTGCGTGAAGCCCACGCCAATCCGTCCAATGATGTTGCCATGGAGAATCTGGCCTGGGCCCAATACATCGCCTCCATGGCCTATAACATCGGCGGCGGCATGGGCATGGTACACGGCCTGGCCCATCAAGTTTCCGCCTTGAAGGATCTTCATCATGGATATGCCAACGCATTGATGATGGTACCCGTGGAACAGTTCAACTCCATATCCAGTATGGAAAAATTCAAAGAGATCGGTATTGCCATGGGGCTGGATATAAAACACCTGAACCCGGTGGCGGCAACGGATCAGACCATGGAAGCCATTGTTCGCCTACGCAATGATGTGGGCATTCATCAGAGACCCCTGCGGGAGTATGATTTCACCGATGCTGATATCGACCACACCATCAAATGGTCCATGAACGACATCTCCAGGGAGGCCAACCCCAGGGACATCAACGCAGATCAGATTCGTGCCATCATGAAATCCTGCATCTGATACCTATCTATTGCAGCAAACAAAAATAAATAGGGCACCTGGGGTTGTTGCTTAGCGTGCGCCCCCAGTGCCCTTTTTTAAAGTTTTTCTTTATTAAACTTTTCATGCAAGGCTTGGTTTTTAAATTTTTTTGATGATTAAATTCTGCTGAACCGCCCGCTGAGTATTTCTCTATTTAAAACAAATCCTTTGATAAACTTGACGTCATCTGTTTTTTATGACTTATCTTAGATATAATTTAAGATAAAAAGATGTTCAAAGGAGAATAGATGAAAACCCGCAAGATAGAGAACTGGATTCTCTCCATCTGCCTGCCGGTATTTTTTTTCTACACCGTTGTCTTTAGTAGTGCGGCATTAGCAGATACAGTGAGAAAAGAGATTCGGGTCGGCACCCACCTGCCCCTTTCCGGCATCATGGCCTCCATCGGAAAAGAGTTGAGGTGGTCCTATGAAGCCTCTGTTGCCGATATTAACAAAACCGGTGGTATTTATATTCTGGAATATGATAAAAAGCTTCCGGTTCGCCTGGTGGTTATGGATGATGCATCAGACCCTTCAGTGGTGGTGACATCGGTGTCAAAACTGATCAATGATGAAAAGGTAGATTTTCTTCTTAGCGGTTATACCGCCGTATACGGTGTTATACCCGGTTGTATTGTTGCCGAAAGTAACCAGATTTACTACCATGCCGTGGCAAGCCTCATTCCTCCCTGGCAGGCCCACCATTTCGGCTGGTCCACGTTGCTTTTTTTCGACATGGAACAAAGCGCGTCCATGCCCTTTGAAATATGGAATTCTCTGCCCAAGGAAAAAAGACCTCGGCGTGCCGCCTTGATCATGGAAGATACATACGATGGAATCGCATTAAGTCGCCTATTACATAAAAAAGCCAGCGAATACGGATATAAATTTATTCTGGATACCTACATTCCCCTACGCGGGAAAAATTTTACCACACAAATTCTCAAGGCAAAAGAAATGGGGGTGGATGCCATTTTCCTTTTTGCACCCGTTGCAGACAGCATCACGTTTATCAGGCAAATGAAGGAACATCATCTATCTGTCAATTTCCTTCAAGGCTGGAAAGGAACCTGGCCCGCCGAGTTCAGCAAAGTTCTGGGCAAAGACGCCCAAGGCGTGCTCAGTGACGGTCATTGGTCGAAATCGTTTCCCTATACTGGTGCCCGTGAGCTGGGAGAACGATTTTATAAGGTTTTTGGCTATGATTCAACGGTTATTGGTACCTACTACGCCCTTTCTCAGATCCTGTGGCAGGCCATAGAAAAGGCAGGAACGATCAATTCCGCAATGGTACGATCGGCAGTCCTTAAGAACGAATTTAATACGACGATGGGAAAAATCAACTATGATCTGAAAGGTGTGGCACGCTACCCCAGTTTGACCCTGCAGTGGCGTAACGGAAAACAAGAGATCATTTACCCTTTTGAATTTGCAACTACAAAATTACAAATCCCCCCCGTAAAAGACAAGGTTCAATAACTCCCGTTTCTCTCCAAATGCAACTTCCGTGTTCTGCTCAAGGACTCAGCAATTTTCAATCCACCGTTTATAGTACCGGTCACACGACTTGATATTTGTGACATTTTGACATATAGTTCCAATCAGATGAACTAACATTGTTCTTTTTAGTTATAGCTCATTTATT
>JASFYZ010000147.1:0-4425 GCA_045046665.1 Desulfobacterium sp. | reverse complement strand
TGGCGGTATTCATGCAATTCAAAGACATAGTAAGGGCTACCCTGAGCAACTGATTCAAACAGTTAAAGCATCAAATGGCGTTTCTCTTATGGCTGCAATGTTTTTGATAATTTTAGATAATGACATTTCAAAGAGAGGGCTGATGCCCATGATCCAAAGGGAATTTAGAGACTGTTTACCTGATTTTAAGAATTAAAAATTCATAGTTAATTGATATTTTCTGACGTAAGAAGCCTGAAAATTTGCTTTGTAATGATTGAAGTATCAGCTTAATTTAAACAGTTTTTTTTGCATAAGCAAATTTTTCAACACAATCATCCGGGAGATTTTATGTCCAATCCATTTTTTGAAAAGCCCATACTGAACTCACCCTATGAATATCCGAGCAGACATTGGGAATTGGATCAAACAGGACAGCCGACGCAAAAAATCATAAATAAAAGACGTGACGCATCCTTTGTGACGCCTATTCCGAAACCGCGTAAACAGAAGGGTCAGGCTGAACAGGCTGAATTATTTCCCCACGAACTATCCTCAGAAAAGCAAAAATATGATCATACGGCATTGATCAATGCCGTTCGCAGGGAAGTAAACAAGTGGCGTAAAATACCCAATGCCAACGAATGGCGTGTCTCGCCGGAAACCGCTCGTCTGCTTGAGTTCTGGCGGCATCATAAATTTTCAGGTATCCGTCCGTTTTTTTGTCAGGTTGAGGCGGTGGAAACTGCCATCTGGTTGACCGAAGTGGCTCCACAGATGGGAAAATTGGAAAAAAGTTTCCTCAAGGAATTGGGTAATGCCAATAGTGAAGCCAATCCGGGACTGAACCGTCTGGCACTAAAACTTGCAACCGGAGCCGGAAAAACAACGGTGATGGCCATGCTCATTGCCTGGCAGACCATCAATGCCGTTCGAAATCCAAACAGCAAGAAATTTACCCGTGGATTTCTGATTGTTGCGCCAGGTATCACCATTCGTGATCGGTTGCGCGTTTTGATGCCCAATGACCCGGACAGCTATTATAAAAACCGCGAGGTGGTGCCCGTGGATATGCTGTCCGATCTCAACAAGGTCAAGATTGTCATTACCAACTACCACGCGTTCAAACTGCGTGAGCGCATGGGAATTTCAAAAGGCGGGAGACGTCTACTCCAGGGCCGTGGAAAACCACCAGTTGAAACCCTGGAAACTGAAGGGCAAATGCTACAGCGGGTTCTGCCCGAACTGATGGGATTGAAAAATATTATCGCCATCAACGACGAAGCCCATCACTGCTACCGGGAGAAACCGGACGGAGATCCCGGAGAGAAACTGAAAGGGGATGAAAGAAAACAAGCCGAGAAAAACAAGGAAGCTGCAAGACTTTGGATCAGCGGTCTTGAGGCAGTCAACCGGAAATTGAGGTTGAGCCGCGCCTTTGATCTTTCTGCCACACCCTTTTTCCTCAGTGGCTCCGGTTACATTGAGGGTACTTTGTTCCCGTGGACCATGAGTGACTTTTCTTTGATGGATGCCATCGAATGCGGTATTGTAAAACTTCCCCGGGTTCCGGTGTCTGAAAATATCCCTGGAAATGACGTTCCCATGTTCAGGGAACTATGGAAACACATTGGTAAAAAAATGCCTAAAAAGGGCAGAGGCAAAAGCAAAGCCCTTGATCCCTTAAGCATTCCGGTGGAATTGCAAACGGCCCTGCAGGCACTTTACGGGCATTACGCGAAAACTTACCAACTTTGGAAAAAAGAAGATCTCAACGTGCCGCCATGCTTTATTGTGGTCTGCAACAATACGTCCACATCCAAACTGGTCTACGATTATATTTCCGGGTTTGTCCGTGAACATGAAGACGGCAGCTCCAATGTGGTCAACGGCCGGCTGAAATTGTTCCGCAACTTTGATGAACATGATAACCCTCTGGCACGCCCCAACACCCTGTTGATCGACAGCGAACAGCTGGAATCCGGCGATGCCCTTGATAAAAATTTCAGAGCACTGGCCGCCGATGAAATTGAACGGTTTAAACGGGAAGCCATGGAGCGTGGCGGGGATCTTGCCAATCAGCTCATGGCGGGGAAAAACATCGACGACGCTACTCTGCTGCGTGAGGTCATGAATACCATCGGAAAACCCGGAACTCTCGGAGAATCCGTCCGTTGTGTGGTTTCGGTATCCATGCTGACCGAAGGCTGGGATGCTAACACAGTGACCCATGTCCTTGGGGTTCGGGCTTTCGGAACCCAGCTGCTGTGTGAGCAGGTGATCGGACGTGCCCTGCGCCGCCAGTCCTATGATTTAAATGAAGAAGGATTGTTTGACGTCGAATATGCCGACGTCCTCGGAATCCCCTTTGATTTTACCGCCAAACCAGTCATCATCAAACCGAAACCGCCCCGCCCCACAGTCCAGGTCAAGGCGGTTCTGCCCGAGCGCGAAGCTTTGGAAATAGGGTTCCCCCGGGTGGCCGGATACCGGGTAGAGCTGCCGGATGAACGCCTGACTGCATCATTTAATGAGGACTCGGTTTTTGAACTCACCCCGGCCATTGTCGGCCCGTCAATCACCAAAAATTCCGGTATTATTGGTGAAAGCGTGGATCTGAGCCTGGAGCATATCCGGGACATGCGTAAATCATCACTGCTGTTTCATCTCACCCAACGGCTGCTGTACACCAGATGGTGTGACCCCGGGGAAGACCCTAAGCTTCACCTGTTCGGGAACCTCAAACGACTCACCAAACAATGGCTGGACACCTGCTTGGTCTGCAAAGGCGATACTTACCCCGGTCTTTTGATGTATCAGGCTCTTGCCGATATTGCCTGTGATCGGATTACCGCCGCCATCACCCGAGCCGAACAGGGCAATCGCCCCATCAAAGCTGTGCTCGATCCCTACAACCCAACAGGGTCCACGATATATGTGAACTTTACCACAACTAAAACTGATCGTTACGAAACCGACAGCCGCCGCTGCCAGCTCAACTGGGTAATTCTTGACAGCGACTGGGAGGCTGAGTTCTGCCGTGTGGCCGAAGACCATTCCAGAGTATTGGCATACGTAAAAAACCATAATTTGGGGTTTGAGGTTCCCTATCGGTACGCTTCGGAAACACGCATTTACCGCCCCGATTTCATTGTCAAGGTGGATGACGGTAAGGGTGCACCTGACCCCCTCAACCTGGTTGTTGAAATCAAGGGATGCCGGGGGGAAGACGCCAAGGAAAAGAAATCCACCATGGACACTTACTGGGTGCCTGGTGTAAATAACCTTAAAACATATGGGCGCTGGGCATTTGCTGAGTTTACCGATGTGTTCCGCATGCAAGAAGATTTTAAAGAAAAAATTAAAGAAGAATTCAACCGGATGCTGGAGAGTGCTTTCGTTAAATAAGTGATTTAAGGAACTAAAATGGCCAAAAAGAAACAACCGCTGACCGTCGAAACCCTGACCCATGCCGATGCCACACGCAAAAACATTCCCACGGCCGAATATCAGTCGGTAATGGAAAAAGAACTTCAGATGCCGGTAAAAGTCTCCTATCCCCGAGGAAGTGCCGGTCTGGAAGAGGAAAAACAAGGGCGGAACCCGGATCTTGACCCCCAGCTGATTTGGCGGGGCAAAGATCAGCAGGACTGGTCCGACTTGGTCGTGCAGGCTCCGCCTTTGTACATCCAGGAAAAGATGCATCCCAAGGTACTCATTGATGATCTGAAGAAGCGGACCGGGGCTTCAAAATCCAAGGCCGGGGTCGAACAGCTTGACCTGTTTGGGGATTTTAACGGGCTGCCGAATGAGAGTGCCAGAACAGAGTTCTACCAGCACGAGGGAAAATGGCAGAACCGCATGATCCTGGGAGACAGCCTGCAGGTCATGGCCTCACTGGCCGAGCGGGAAGGGCTGCGCGGCAAGGTCCAGTGCATCTATCTTGATCCGCCCTATGGTATCAAGTTCAACTCCAATTTTCAGTGGTCCACCACCAGCCGGGACGTGAAAGATGGCAAAGCCGACCACATTACCCGAGAACCGGAGCAGGTCAAGGCTTTCCGGGATACCTGGCGGGATGGTATCCATTCCTACCTGACCTATCTGCGGGACAGATTGACCGTGGCCCGGGACCTTTTGACTGATTCCGGTTCAGTCTTTGTTCAAATCGGGGATGAGAATGTGCATCGGGTCAGGGCCTTGATGGATGAAGTTTTTGGGGATGAAAATTATTGTTCGATAATTCAGGTGCAAAAAACTGGGAGTCAGGCAGCCAATTTGTTAGCAAATACAGTAGATTTTATACTTTGGTATGCAAAAACGAAATCATTAGCAAAATATCGCCAAATTTATAATCTAAGAGTAGCTGGTCATGTGTCATCTGATCGTTATGATCAAATTGAATTGATTGATGGAACAGAAAGACGGCTTAAAAAAGAAGAACTA
>JASFYZ010000146.1:0-10673 GCA_045046665.1 Desulfobacterium sp. | reverse complement strand
TTGAAAATCAAGATTCTCAGAAGCCCTTAAATTTGGGGCATGCGAGCAATTTATCCACATAAAAAGCCTTGAAAATATCCCGGATTAAGTGGGTAGCCTTCTTTAGCATTTATGTTTATGCAAAATTCTGTCATTATAGCGTTCTAATTTTTTTCAAGGCAGATAGTTTCTGCCTTAGCCATTAGCCCATTCCGAAAATTGGATGCATAAAATAGCGGCATCCTTCATATGACCTCAAAAATACTTTACAGTCTTTTAAGAAAAGTCCCTACAAATGGGGAATGATTAAAAAAAGTGTAAAGTACTTTTGAAGGATGCCAAAATAGCTTAATAAATTATTACAAGCATGGAAAGATGTCAACATGAACCAGAATGAAAACAAAAGCAAGAAGACCTTAAAAATACATTGCCCTCCTTTTCTCAACACCCCCCTCACCATCAAAGGGAGCACTATTTCCAACCGGCTTTTACTGGCCCCCATGGCAGGCCTTGGCCACATTGCTTTCAGGGAACTTGTGGCGGAATTTGGGGGATATGGACTCCTTTTCACCGGTATGTGCAGTGCCAAAGCCGTTCCCCAAGAGAATCCAGCAGTGTCCCAGGTGTTTAAATGGCGTGCAGAAGAGCTGCCCCGTCTGGTGTGCCAGATTTTTGGACCCGATCCCCTGAGCATGGCCCGGGCCGCACAGCGCATTGAAAAAGAGGGGTTCTTTGGTGTGGATCTCAATTTTGGATGTTCCGTATCCGCCATCTGCAAAAAGGGCAGCGGGGCCATTCTTCTTAAGTCCCCGGATCTTGCCGTGGGCATAGTTAAAGCTGTTCGGCAGGCCGTGGACATCCCCGTTTTTGTGAAATTTCGTACGGGGTGGGAAAACAATGTCACACCCGCCGTGGACATTGCCCGGCGATTTGAGGATGCCGGTGCCGATGCCTTGGTGTTCCACCCCAGAATCGCACCGGATCGACGATCCAGGCCCCCATTGTGGGAGCATATTACCCAGGTAAAACAGGCTGTTTCCATACCGGTTTTTGGAAACGGCAACCTGTTTGAATGGTCAGACTGTGAAAAAATGTTTGAACAAACCGGATGTGATGGATTTTCCATCGGCCGCATGGCAGTGGCCCGTCCATGGCTGTTTGCCCAGTGGTCCCGGGAATTTATTCCCGATGAACAGACCGATTTTAATGCAGCCATGAGGCTCACACAGCTATTACTGAAATACCACGATGAAAGAACCGCTGTGAAATTATTTAAAAAACATGTACCTTATTTTGCAGCTGGATTTAAATTTGGCCATGCCATCTGCAAAGAAGTTCTCAAGGGGGAGGAGATCACAGAGATCCAGGATATCATCGCCACCCTTGCCGCAAAAAAACCAGAAACAACCCTGCGGCCCAATCTTCACCTTTTTTCATGATTTTCCATAAGACCGGACAATTTCATCATCAAAGGACGGATCTGCTCCTGGTGCTCCGGGGGCACCATAAATACCGGAGCCCGACAATTGTTTAATATATGTGCAGGGGGGTGGGGCAATGCATCCTTATGTGCACATTCTGCCTGCCACAAAATCATATCTGTAAGATTTCCGGAAGTCCCCCGGGCATCCATATGCTCAACCACCTGCTGGAAAAGAGTATTCAAGGTAAGGACAAAGGGAGGCATGCGGGCATATCCCACATCCTGACATTTGACCTGGGAAATAAGCATGCGACACCCCAGGGGTCTTTTTTCATAGATGGTACATGCCCCCTGCCCCTGATGAAGCAGGGGACACTGCCCCCAGGAGGGGTCATTTTCCTCTTCGGGAATCTCTTTTCCTTCAAGGCAACGTGCTGCCATATTATTTATGGTATATTCCGGTTGGAATCGTCGCTCACTGCGCCCCTGAACAACCTTTTGTGCAAGCTGGCTTTTTTCCAGCTCACTCATGCCATCCACAACAAAGGCATACTCCAGGGATGTCACGGTGACATTACAGGTACAGCACGATGCACAGCCCTGTTCACACACCGCCCCATGGCCATGGGTGTATTCATCATGGAGTAAATAAATCCGGGCCAGCACGTCACATCTTTTTTCCATATTATTTCCTTTCATTGGTTGACTTTTTACCTATTTTTGGCATGCTTCATCTAATGCTCACGTCGATATGTCGAACGACCCGATACAACAAATAACGAAGATGGTACTATGCCGCCCCCGACGGGGGCTCTGCTGTCGGTACTTTAATGCTGTGGTTTCATATAAAAACATACATGGTAGTAACCACCTGCCACAACAAAAAGACCTATAAACCTTACGCACCATTGCTATTTCTTATCACACACTAAAGGAGATACATAATGACAAGCACCGTATATATCACGGATTTCAAAGCCACATCCAGGGAAAACCTTCCTGAAAAACTGACAAGATTGTTAGATCAGAGCGGTATTGATGGGATGTTAAATAAAGAGGATCTCACAGCCGTGAAACTCCATTTCGGGGAAAAGGGCAACACGGCCTTCATACGCCCCCCCTACATCAGGAGTATCGTAAAAGCCATCAGAAAAAGGGGAGCCATTCCCTTTCTCACCGATGCCAATACCCTGTATGCCGGTGCCCGCAGTGACACTCCCACCCACATCAAGACTGCCGTGGAAAATGGATTTTCATTTTCCAGCATGGATGGTGCCCCCGTTATCATAGCCGACGGGCTCAGGGGAAAGAGTGAAAAAGTCGTTGAAATAAATCAGCAGCATTGCAAACAGGTGTACATTGGAACTGAAATTGTATCTGCGGATGCCCTGATTTCTGTCGCCCATTTCAAAGGGCATGAACTGTCGGGGTTTGGCGGCACGCTTAAGAACCTTGGCATGGGATGTGCCTCTCGACGGGGAAAGCTGGACCAACACTCCACCGTGAGCCCCAAGGTAAAACGGAAAACATGCATCGGATGCGGAGAATGTGCGGCCCATTGCCCGGTCAACGCCATTACCCTTAACGAAAAAAAGGCCAGCATTGATCCAGAAACCTGCATCGGGTGCGGGGAATGCATCATCCGCTGTCCCACAGCATCGGTGAACATTCGCTGGAACCAGACCATACCGATCTTTCTGGAAAAAATGATGGAGTACACATTGGGTGTGCTGAAAAACAAGCAGGGCAAGGCCCTTTTTGTGAACTTTATTACAGACATTTCCCCGGCCTGTGACTGCCTGCCGTACAATGATGCCCCCATTGTCAGGGACATTGGCATTGCAGTCTCCACTGATCCTGTGGCCTTGGACCAGGCATCGGCGGATCTGGTCAATGCCGAAGCCGCCCTTCCCGGCTGCTGCCTCACCTGCAATACCCTTCCGGGGGAGGACAAATTCAAGGGACTTTACCCCAATGTACCCTGGGAACTTCAGCTGGCCTACGGTGAAAAAATTGGTCTGGGATGCCGAAGATATACCCTGAAACGATTGGAAACACTCTCCTGGAAACACTGATTAAGAGATGGCAATTTTATAAAAAAATATAGCACCAGAGTGCCGACAACAGAGCCCCCGGCGGCTACCCTGCCCGGAACATTGGGAACCAAAGGGGGCGGTATTATACCATCATATCATTTATTGTATTGTTGGCAGACATGGACGTCACTCAGGGGAATAGGAAGATGCACCGTTATTCTCTGGAAAAATAGAAATAAGGGTTCCAGGGGCATGGGGCATGGCCACCTCCACCTGAAGAGAATGGGTATCCAGGCGTTCTTGGAAGGTTTGGAGGGCTCTTTCAGGGGTGTTGTTTTCATGGCTCAGGTGGGCCAGAATCACATGACAAAGTGTATTATCACGGATATCATTGACCAGATCACCGGCAGCGGCATTGGAAAGGTGGCCCAGCCGGCTTTTCACCCGCTGCTTCAAATACCAGGGATAAGGACCATTGTTGAGCATGTCAGGATCATGATTGGCTTCAAGATAGAGAAGGGCACATCCTTTGAGATGTGTTTTAACCAGATGGGTGGCCACCCCAAGATCCGTGGCAAGTCCCATTTTCACCCCGCCATGTTCCAGGGTAAACCCCGAAGGGTCTGCCGCATCATGGGAAATAGAAAAGGGATCAATCTTGAGATCACCGATTTGAAAGGGAACGCCGCACTTGAAATTGATGGCACCCTCAATGGCGCCCAGTTTTTTTGAAGCGGCCTGCATGGTCTTCTGGTTAAGGTATAGCGGAATATCAAAGCGACGGCTCAAAATACCCGCCCCTTTGATATGATCAGTGTGTTCATGGGTCACCACCACGGCGGAGAGCATGTCAGGGGAAAGCCCCTTGGCTGCCATGCGACGTTCCAGTTCAATGCCGGAAAGACCGGCATCCACCAGAACGGCGCTGTCTCCGCCGGAGATAAAAACGGCATTGCCCTTGCTGCCACTGCCAAGGGCACAGACGCTAAGACCCGGAGATTTCATTATTCTGCGGCAAGGACGGCTTTATGGCTCAATCTGATCTTGCCATCCCGGGTGATATCCAGAACTTTAACCTTGATAATATCCCCTTCTTTCACCACATCGGTGACTTTTTTTACCCGATGGTCGGCCAGCTCAGAAATGTGTACCAGCCCATCGGTGCCGGTTTTAATGCGGACAAAGGCACCAAAGTCCATGGTTTTAACCACTTCACCCTCATAGATACCCCCAATTTCGGGATCCATGCCGATGTCATTGACAATTTTACATGCCGCTTCGCCATCTTCCAGGTTTGCCGCAGCAATTTTTACAAGACCGGTGTCATCCACCTCGATCACTGTGTTGGTATCTGCCTGGATGGAGCGAATCATTTTACCACCAGGGCCGATGATCTCACGGATTTTATCCGGGTTGATCTTAACGGTGATAATCTTGGGGGCATGGGGAGACATTTCCGGTCGGGCCGCATCAAGGGTAGTCAACATTTTATCAAGAATGTGTATTCTTCCGTCCTTTGCCTGGTTCAATGCCTTGATAAGCACATCCCTTGAAAGTTCACGAATTTTGATATCCATCTGAAGGGCTGTAATACCGGTTCGGGTGCCAGCCACTTTAAAATCCATGTCGCCAAAGTGATCTTCATCCCCAAGGATATCTGACAAAACAACTGTTTTATCGCCTTCCTTGACAAGGCCCATGGCAATACCGGAAACAGGTTCTTTAATGGGAACCCCACCATCCATCAAGGCCAAGGTGCCTGCACACACCGTTCCCATGGAGGAACTGCCATTGGACTCCATGACTTCACCTACAAGACGAATGGTGTACTCGAAATCTTCGGCATCGGGAAGCACCCGTTGCAGGGCCCGGGTGGCCAGATTACCATGACCAACGTCCCGTCTACTGGGACCGCCAGGCCGTTTACACTCACCCACGGAATAGGGAGGAAAATTATAGTGGAGCATGAAGGATCTTGTCTCGTCCCCACCCAGGGTTTCCACCCGCTGCTCATCCCTGCCGGAACCCAATGTCAATGTTCCCAGCACCTGGGTTTCCCCCCGGGTGAACAAGGCACTTCCATGGGGCCGGGGAAGGTTGCCAACTTCACAGGTGATCTCTCTGACTTCATCAAAAGGACGACCGTCAATGCGTTTGCCTTCATTGAGCACAATGTCCCGGCAGGTGGTTTTAAGAAGGCTGGAAAACAGATCCTTGATCTCCCCCACCCTGTCGGCATAGTCCTCGCCAAGGCTCTCAATCACATCGCGTTTAAGCATATCCAGGGCCTTGTTCCGCGCCATCTTTCCCTGGGTCTGAACCGTAGCGTGAATTTTTTCAGCCGCAAGCGCTTTTACCTTTTCAAAAAGAGCTTCATCTGGCTGGGGGGGCTCAAAGGCCCGTTTCTCTTTACCCATGGCCTCTTTAAGGGATTCCTGGAGATCAATCAACGGCTGCATGGCCTGGTGCCCAAAAAAGATAGCATCCAGCATATCTTCTTCAGAGACCACATCTGCGCCACCTTCCACCATGATCACACCGGTTCTGGAACCGGCAACCACCAGTTCAATGTCGCTTTCCGCCAATTGTTCCACAGTGGGATTGGCCACAAACTCACCGTCAATACGACCCACCCGAATACCGGCAATGGGGCCAGCAAAGGGAATATCAGAAAGTCCCAGGGCCGCAGAAGCGCCGACCAGGGCCAGGGTGTCTGGCTCATGCTCCTGGTCCATGGACAGTACCGTTGCAATCACCTGGGTTTCAAAATTATAGCCTTTGTCAAACAAAGGGCGAATGGGACGATCAATGAGACGACAGGTCAAGGTCTCTTTTTCACTGGGTCGACCGATTTCCCGACGGAAATAATTGCCCGGAATCCTGCCTGCTGAATAAATTTTTTCCTGGTATTCAACGGTGAGGGGGAGGAAACTTGCGTCCAGTCTTGGATTTTTGGCACTAACCGCCGTCACCAAAACCATGGTCTCCCCATATTGAACCACCACAGACCCGGAAGCCTGTTTGGCGATTTTACCGGAACGAATACTGAATTCCTTACCATTTAATTGGGTTGTAAAAATTTGTTCCATAATTTCTCCTGTAAAAAAGGGCGGTTCTAAAAGCATCTTTATACAGAATAAACCCGCACATCCACCATCAGGACACTTCCTGTATGGTGCATGTGCGAACTTATTCAGGCATCTGCCAAAGAGTTACCGCCCGTTTATTTAAATAGCTCAATTTTCATTCATTCATTTAAAAAAATAGATCAAAAGATTGAGCAACAATACCGACACCTGCAATCAGATGTCGGTATTTTGTTTTTTTATCTTCTCAATCCCAGTCTTTCAATGAGAGTCCGATATCTTGCAATATCTTTATTTTTGACATAGTCCAGAAGACGACGTCTGCGACCTACCAGAATCAGCAGGCCCCTTCGTGAATGGTGATCTTTTTTGTGGGTTTTAAAATGCTCTGTCAGGTAACTGATGCGATGGGTCAAAATTGCCACCTGCACCTCCGGGGAACCGGTATCTGAGTCATGGAGCTTAAAATTTTCAATCATCTCTTCTTTGTTTTCTGCCAGTAAAACCATTTTTCTACTCCTTAAGTTGGAATAAATTAATACGGGGCATTCAAAAAAACCAATACACTGTCCTTTATCTATCTGTCATCCAATATTCCATTCAGAAAAACAGATCTAAAGACACTGCTGGAATGCCCCTGCCATTTGTTCTTATCCCCTGGGTACATTCCCCCAAGGATAAAAACAAGATATAATAACGATTAATCCACAAAAACACAACAATAATTATAGATTTCAGCGGCTTCATCATATTCAACCACCCCAGCAAGACCTCCCTGGGAATCAAGGATCCGAAGAAACTTATTCTGTCCGGCGTCCAGCCAGAAAAAAGGCCCGGGCAGAAGATCGCCCAAGGGCTGGCCAAAGCGTATTTTCCCCAGCATGGCTTCATCTGCGGAAATACAGGGCAGGGAAGAGACCGCCTGGGCCATGGGAATGATCTGCTCGTTGAAAAGGTCATCATCCATTTGCTCAAGGCTGGAAAGGGGGAGGGTTTTATCCAGAGACGTACCGCAACACGAGGTTCGACATAAATTGGCCAGATGGGCCCCACACCCCAGATGGGCTCCAATATCCCGGGCCAGGCTTCGAATATAGGTACCCGAGGAACAGTGCACATCCATCTCCACCAGGGGAAGTTCCATGGATGTCATTTGGATATCATAAATTTCAATATCCCTGGCTGGTTTTTCCACGGGTCTACCCTGGCGGGCCAGGCGATACAGGGGGACCCCATTGTGCTTTAATGCAGAATACACCGGTGGAATCTGTTTCTGGGGACCTTTAAACCCCGCCACTGCCACCATGATCTGCTCCTGGGTGAGATCATTCACCATGCCATCTTCAGCAGAGGCGATGATCTCCCCCTCGGCATCAAGGGTGTCGGTGGTAACCCCAAGGTGAACCCCGGCAAGATAGGACTTCTCTCCCCCGAGTAAAAACCGGGAAAGCCGGGTTCCTTTATTGATACCACATAAAAGCACCCCCGTTGCAAAAGGGTCCAGGGTGCCTGTGTGGCCTATTTTTTTAACACCGGGCCGTTTTTTCAACCGGGCAACCACCCTGGCAGAAGAGATCCCGGCAGGTTTATCCACGGCAATAATGCCATCCATTATGGGGGTCAATGGTCACCTTCAGGGATGGTTCCCTTGAGAAGGCGGTCAATGCGACTTCCCCGGTCAAAGGAGGTGTCATGGATAAATTTCAAATCCGGCATAAAACGAAGTCCCAGCTTGGGGGCAATGCTTTTTTTGATAAATCCCAGGGAGCTTTTAAATCCCTCCAGGACCTCCTGGACCCGCTTTTCATCCCCAAACACAGAAAAGTAAATATAGGCGATGCACAGATCCGGTGTCATCTTGACTCCACTGATGGTGGCCATTTCGATTCTGGGGTCCTGTAGTTTTTTGGTCATGAGTTCGGTGAGGGCTGCCTGAATTTTTATCCCCACCCGGTCTCCCCTTGGATATGGCTTCATTCTTTTATCTGCTCCAGGGTGGCTTTACGCTCTTCAACCTCATAACATTCAAAAATGTCACCCATTTTTATATCATTGTATTTTTCAATAGCAATACCGCATTCATAGCCCTGGGCCACTTCTTTCACATCATCCTTGAATCGTCTCAGGGATGCCACTGTGGATTTGCATTTCACCACACCATCCCGCAGCAGTCGAATTTTATCCCCCCGGGTGACCTTGCCGTCCAGCACAAAGGAACCGGCAACGGTACCCTTGTTGGGAATAACAAAAACATCTCTAACTTCGGCACGTCCCAGAACATTCTCATGGAAAGTGGAGGGCATTAATCCGGTGAGGGCCGTCTTGATATCATTGATAACATTGTAAATGATATCATAAAACCGCATATCAATGTTCTCTTCCTTGGCAAGCCCCCTTACCTTGGGAGTGGGGCGCACATTAAATCCAATGATGATGGCATCGGAAACCGCAGCCAGGGAGATATCTGACTCATTGATGGCACCCGTACCGGAATGGACAATTTTGATATCCACCTCTTCCTGGGCAAGTTTCATCACCGAATCGTTCAGCGCTTCCAAAGATCCATGTACATCGGCCTTGATGATGAGTCTGAGTTCCTTAATTTCATCGGAACCCATGTTGGCAAAGAGTTTTTCCAGGTTGGCCCGGCTCTTTTTGGCAAGTTCCTTGGCTCGTTCTTTTTGCATGCGGTGCCCACTGATCTGCTTGGCATCTTTTTCCGAAGACAATGCCATAAATTCGTCACCGGCTTCAGGAACCCCACTTAAGCCCACAATCTCCACCGGGGTACTGGGACCGGCCTCGATCACTGTCTGACCACTGTCTCCAATCATGATACGAATTTTTCCGGAATGGAGCCCACACACCAATGGGGCACCCACTTTAAGGGTTCCCTGCTCCACCAGCACCGTGGCCACAGGACCCCTGCCAGCATCCAGACGGGCTTCCACCACATGACCAATGGCAGGTCGTGTGGGATTGGCTTTCAATTCAAGTACCTCTGCCTGGAGTAATATCATTTCCAGGAGTTGATCAATCCCTGTGTTTGCCTTGGCAGACACCTTGGCAAAGATCACATCCCCGCCCCAGTCCTCTGAGACCAGGCCATGTTCTGACAACTCCCGCATAACCCGGTCGGGATCTGCATCGGGTTTATCCATCTTATTGACGGCCACAATCACCGGCACCTTGGCTGCCTTGGAATGGTTAATGGCCTCTATGGTCTGGGGCATGACCCCATCATCTGCTGCCACCACAAGAACAACAAGGTCCGTCACCTGGGCGCCCCTGGATCGCATGGCCGTAAACGCGGCATGGCCCGGGGTATCCAGAAAGGTAATCAGCCCCTTGGGGGTCTCCACACTGTAGGCACCAATGTGCTGGGTAATACCACCCGCTTCACCCGTGGTAATCTTAGATTTCCGGATGACATCCAGCAACGAGGTTTTACCATGGTCCACATGACCCATGATGGTCACCACTGGTGAACGACCAATGAGATCATCTGGATTTTCTTCCACATGAAGATCCATGAGCAGATCCTCTTCAAAGGATGCTCTTTCAACTTCATAGTCAAATTCTACGGCCACCAGGGCTGCAGTATCATAATCAATGGTCTGATTCACCGTTGCCATGACCCCCATGCCCATGAGCTTAACGATCATCTCATTGGCCTTGATGCCCATGCGTTTGGCAAGTTCTGCCAATTCAATGGTATCATCAACTTTAACCCGGCGCTTAATGGCCTTGGGTGTGGTGATCTGGGTTTTTTGGACCTTACCCCTCTGCTTGTTCCGATTATCTTTCCTACGCCCTTTTTTACCGCCACGTTTCCCATCATAGAGGTCTTTACCTTCAACCACAGACCGTTTTTTCCTCGCAAGTGCCTTGGCTGGTGCCCCGGCGGCTCCCACGGGCTGTTCCCATTTTTTTCGTTTGTCTTTTTTGGGCCTGGCCTTGCCGGAAAGATCGCCTGTTGGCATCTCTCCTGGGCTCACAGGGGGAGTTGCTACCTTTACGTGTTTGGGTGCTGCAGCAGGCCTTGAATCTGTAGGCCGGCTTGGTCTTTTACGATGTCTGGGGGCATCTGAAGCCCCTTGGGTCCCCACTTTTTTCCTGGCAGGGGGAATCACCGGCGGTATGGCAAGC
>JASFYZ010000145.1:0-4880 GCA_045046665.1 Desulfobacterium sp. | reverse complement strand
AATATTCGTTTTGCCGATTCTAAATCGGTTCAATTCCGCTTTTCAGAAACCAAATATAACCAATTAAAACCATAACGAACTGTTATGCTTTGAAAAGAAATATTTATTTTTTTACGGCATGCCTTTTGCGTTGATATGTTCTCAGATTTCAGATTTTTCGTTTACATTGTTTTCGTTGCTATAAAGAGAGACCCCAATAGTTGAATTTTCTTTGTTTAGCTGTTGCTTAAAAAATGAGCAGAGCAATAATTAAAATTCGTTAATTGAATTGTGCCATTGTCCGCCGTTTATAAACGAATCATTTCAACTCATAACGACAGGGATCAGGCCTGCCGGTGTATGTTGCACAGGACAAATGGTAGATTTGTCTGCCGCAATGAAAATTGGAACCCTATTCCAGTCAGTTGAGCAGAGTTTGATAAAAAAATAACGGAGACCCAGGTAATTTACTTTATTCCAACCGGATCTTCGATGTGTATATGAGGCCAATAGCAACTTAATAAAATAACAAGGAGAAACAACAAAATGAGTTTCCAGTTTAAAACCGCCATACGGCAAGACGGTCAGGAGCAACCCGGAATAAAGATGGGGATATTTACCCTTAGATTGCCCCTGATTCATTTTCCAATTGAGATGCCGGAAATTATTCAGGCATTGTTCATGTTCGTTACGGGACTATCAGCCACGGCCTTTCTACAAGATATGTTTGACATGCCCTTTGAAGTAGCGCTTACCATCGTCTTGTTCCATGAAATAAGCTACTGCCTGCATCAGTGTCTGGGGGATCCCCTCATTTCAGGGTGGATTACGCCGGCGATTCCTTTGACGATTGCCTATTTAGGTAAGTATGCCATAGGCATGGAGAGACTTGAAGCTTTGATTGCGTTGCAGATTTCGGTGGGCGTTATTTTCCTGATTCTGGGGATAAGCGGCCTGGCGCAAAAGATTACAAACAATCTGCCGAACTCCATTAAGTCGGGAGTTATCATGGGGGCTGCGGTGGCTGCGGTTACCGGTAAATATGGGTTTCTAAGCGCTGCTAAGGGGGGCAAAGGATTTGCGTTGTTTCCTTACAGCATCACAGCAGGAATGATTGTCGCATTTTTCCTTCTATTCTCCGTGGGTTTCAAGGAGATGCGAATCAAAGCTCAGTCCGCAAGTTTTATTGGTTTTGTCGCCAAATACGGCATGGTTCCAGGAATTATTGTCGGAATGATCGTGGGGATTGTAACCGGAGAAATCCCCATGCCCACCATTGACAGTTGGGGATTTTTTGTTCCCCAGTTTAAAACCGTTTTCACCACCTGGTCCGTGTTTGGTGTCGGTCTTCCCTCTCTGGACGTTTTTATCGCAGCGTTTCCCATGGCCGTTGTTGCATATATTGTCGCGTTTGGTGATCTGATTGTGGGGGAAAGCCTTATCAAGCGGGCAAGCAAAGTGAGAACGGACGAACATATTGATATTAATACCAACAGAACCAATGTTCTTTGCGGTATTCGAAATATGCTCGAAGGGGCACTTGCCCCAACTGTCACCCTTGCAGGTCCCCTCTGGGCAGCCATGACTGTGGCGATAACAGAAAGGTACTGCCAGGGTAAAAAATCCATGAGTACGATCTTTGGCGGCACTGGAACCTTTAACATCGCGAAATTTGCCTGCATTCTTTTCTTACCCCTGGTTGCCATTTTCAAACCGGTTCTGCCCCTGGCCATCGCCTTGACCTTGATGGTTCAGGCGTTTGCCTGTTTCTTCATCGCCATGGAATTGGCAGTAACCCCCGAAGAAAGAGGGGTGGCAGGATTGACAGGTGCAATCCTTGCCGTTGGAGGTCCCACCTATGGTCTTGCTGCCGGTTTGATGTTGTTCTTCTTTATCCAGAAACTTCGTCCGGCCAAGGAAATAGTGTCTGAAAAAGTGCCAGCGTTTGTAGAAGAAGCCAAGTCCACAAAGTAGCTAATTTATTAAAAATGGAGATTTAAAATGCGTATCAATGACTTTCAATTCACAATGCCTGCCAAGGTTGTTTACAAATCCGGAGCAATTAATGAGTTGGGCACTTTACTAAAAGATGCGGGAATCCATAAGGTTCTGGTCGTTACCGACCCCGGGATAGCCAAAGCCGGTTTTCTTGATGTGGTGAACCCTGCACTAATCGCTGGAGACGTTGAATTTAAAATTTTCCAGGATGTAGAACCCAACCCCAGTGTGGATACGGTGAATAAAGGCGCGGCAATTTTCGACGAATTTAAGTTCCAGGGGGTAATTGCCCTGGGGGGGGGCAGCCCCATGGATACGGCAAAAGCCATTGCCATCAAAGTAACCAATAGCGGTGACATTCCAGATTATGAAGGGCTCGACACCTTTGAAAAGGATCCGCTGCCTATTTTTGCAGTCCCAACTACAGCCGGTACCGGCAGTGAAGTCACTCCCTTTGCCGTGATCACCGACCGGGTCAAAAAATACAAGTTGACCATCATCAGTCCCAGAATAATTCCCAAGGTAGCCCTGTTGGATCCCGGTCTGATTTCAAAACTGCCTGCTTCCATTGCCGCATCCACGGGGTTGGATGCGTTGACCCATGCCATAGAATCCTATGTCTCTCTTTTCTCTTCTCCCTATTCAGATTCATTTGCTGAAAAAGCCATTGAAATGATCGGGCGTAATCTGAGACTTTTTGTTGCTAACAGGACAAATGAAGAGGCCGCCGGTAACATGCTTGTGGCAAGTCTATTTGCCGGTCTTGCCTTTACCCATGCACGGCTGGGCAATGCCCATGCAATGGCACATCCCCTGGGAGGATATTTTGATGTACCCCATGGCGTTGCCAATGCCATCCTCCTGCCTTACATAATGGATTATAACCGCATTGCCAATCCTGATAAGTTTTCCCGAATCGCCAAACTGATGAATGAAGAACCAACTCCCCAGGGAGCGGTAGATGCCATCAAGAAACTTAATCGAGATTTGAACATTCCTGAGAAATTGTCCCATTTCGGCGTGAAAAATGACCTCATATCAGAGATGACAAAAGATGCCATGAAGAGTGGAAATGTCCTTGCCAATCCCAGGCAAACCGGTCCTTCTGAGATCAAAGCCTTGTACCAGATGGCGATATAGATAAGGTGGCAAATCAAATGCAGATACTTATCAGAGTTAACATGACGACTCTAACCGTTACCAGGGAAAACCCACCAGATGAATACGAATGCCTGGGAGGAAGGGGACTGACGTCAAAAATTATCAACAAAGAGGTACCCCCCAATAGTTCTCCTTTTGATTCAGAGGCAAAGATCGTCCTGGCTCCCGGTCTACTCACCGGAACTTCCGCACCCTGTTCAGGCCGTCTTTCCATTGGCGCAAAAAGCCCTCTGACAAACGGGATAAAAGAGAGCAATGTCGGAGGCGTGGTCGGACAGGTTATGGCCAGGGCAGGGATAAAGGCTTTGATAATTGAAGGCAAACCAGCAGAAAAAAAGTTGTATGTTCTGGAAGTTGGCAATACGGATATCCGGTTTAAATCGGCGGAAGCATTAACGAAAAAGACCAACTACCAGGTTGGAGAATTCCTGACATCAGCCTATGGAAACAAGACCCCCTATGTCTGCGTTGGACCTGGTGCGGAAAATCTGTTTCCCGTGGCCACCGTGGCGGTGGCAGATATGGAAGGCCGTCCCACCCGGCACGCCGGTAGAGGCGGTATGGGTGCAGTCCTGGCGTCAAAAGGCATTAAAGCCATTGTCTTTACAGGAAAAAAAGGCTCTCTGGACTTACCAAAGGACCCCAAAGCCTATAAAGAGGTGGCCAAGGAGTTTGCCGTTGATCTGTTCAATACCAAACAGGCGTTAACCAAATTTGGCACAGCTGTCTTGGTAAATGTCATCAACGAAAATGGCGCCTTGCCTGTCAACAATTTTAGGTATGGGTCTTTTGACGATGTTGCGCATATCTCCGCTGAAACCCTGGCAAATAATTGCAAGGCCCGGGGCGGTAAAACCGGACATGGGTGTCATGCCGGTTGTGTTATTAAATGTTCCAATATATATCATGATGCCGAGGGCAATTACCTGACCTCAGCCCTGGAATATGAAACCATCGCCCTGTTGGGATCCAACTGCGGGTTGAGTGATCTGGACCAGATTGCTGAATTGGACTTTCTTTGTGATACCTACGGGCTGGACACCATGGAGACAGGAGCTACAATGGCCGTGGCCATGGAGGGTGGATTACTTGAATTTTCTGATTTCCAGGGTATGAAAAGATTGATCAACGAGATGGCCCAGGGAACCATCACCGGTAAATTGCTGGGCCAGGGGGCCTTGGTCGTTGGAAGAACCCTTGGGGTTGATCGTATTCCCACTGTCAAGGGACAGTCCATGTCTGCATACGACCCCAGGGCACTGAAAGGCACAGGGACCACCTATGCGACTTCCCCCATGGGGGGGGATCATACGGCAGGCAATTGCCTTCCCGGACGGACCGGGCTTGATGATCGCAAGCCGGAGGGTCAGGTCAAAGCCGCCCTGGAGGCACAGATACTCACGGTTTTATGCGACAATCTGGGATTATGCATTTTTGTCGGGCCTGTTATACCGAGTCTGGATTTTTTCACCCGACTTTTTAACGCTTATACTGGTAAAAACATAACGCAGGGTGAGATTATGGCTTTGGGGAAATCCATTCTCAAAGAAGAGGTTTTGTTTAACGACATTCATTTCAATTTAAATAAAGGTGATAAAGTAGCTCTGATTTCAAAAAACTCAAGAGCTGTTACGGCTTTCTATGAAATTTTAAATGGACATTCAAAAGCAGATAGCGGTAAATTTCATTGGGGTGTAACTACAAATCAATCGTATTTGCCTTTAGATAATTTAGAATTTTTT
>JASFYZ010000144.1:0-5664 GCA_045046665.1 Desulfobacterium sp. | reverse complement strand
TTTATTTATAGCACAAATGCTTGAATTTTAATAGTATTTTTTCAAAAAATTGCATGTATTCGACGTTCATTGCGGAACAGTACAAATACTGGTTTATCGGAGAATATCTTATTGATTGTCTTAAATATTGCAGGCATTATCGACATTCGCGGGGGGAAATTCATTGACTTAAGTCAATAAATGCGTTTTTTTGCTTTTATCATTTCCCGATTGTTTCTATTACAAGGCCTCTCAAGCAATGTCAAAAACGCTTTATAACCGGGTCACCAACTCTATTTCTGTGTGACAGAATACATTCACAACAAAGACCATGCCTCGGACAATCGCTTTTGGAACAAGAGCAATAAGCATTTTTTACACACGTTTTTTGCAGGGTTATTCCTGTAGACCGATGAGAATCGTGCCGAGTCCGGGTTGATCCAGGCCATGGAAATATTGTTCCTTTAAAAAAATATCAGCGGGAGTGGAAGGGTTAGCGTGTATAATGGATCGACATTGCAGCCCGGCATTTTCGATATGACACCATTCTGCCGGAAGCGGAGGGATTTCAAAATGGACGATTTTTTTCATGATATCTTGCGGAAATTTCATCTTGTCCTTGTACACTACGAAATTTTTGTGCATGAACCAAACATCTTTTCTGTTAGATAATTCCGCAATCAGGCGCTCATCCCGAACCTCTTTACCCACCACTTCTTCGCCTTTTTTCATCACCAGTGAGGCATGACATCCCCAGTAAAAATCCTTATTACTGAGCGCCACGTAGATGCAATGGCACTTGAGGACTTCTCTTACGCCGGTATTGATGACCTTTCCCAGCCCCATCAGGGATCTTTCCTCGACGTCAGCCTCGATATCCATGATGTTCTTGCGGTCTTTTGATAAAAAAGGTGCGACCTCAACAATTCCTTTGCTATCTTTTACGGTCGCAAGTATCGCCGTATCCGCTGCCTTTCTATCCATGACGCTCACTTATCCTTTATGTCAATTTGCATTGGTCCTTAGCACTGTAGCGACATTTAACGACTTGTACAAGGAATGCGTGTCATTTTGCCTGTGATTTTTGTTGATTCAGCTCGCCTCCTGCGTTGCACCAATGGGCAGTTCACTATGCTCCCATTGGTGCGCTTGGATACGAGCTGAAATTCTGCGCCATATTGGCGCAATTATTCGCTTCCGAGGCTCTTAGTTCTCGGCAATCACCAGATCGAGGAGGGAAAAACATTTTTCACTACAGATCCTTTCACATCGTCTACAGGCAACGCCGTCGCACAGGGCCAGATTGATGGTGATTCCGAAATCGCCATGTTGTTCCAGTATTTCCAGAGCATTTTCCGGACATTCCTGAACACAGGCGTCATCACCCAGGCATCCGTCAAAAAAAACGGTTTTTCGCTGTCCGATATCAGGAATAATGACAAGTCCCATGACGCCCAGGTCTGGGATGTCCTTTTCAACGGTTTTGATGACCCGAGGAATGCCTGTCACTTCTTTTAAGGCGGGAAGCCCATATTTTTTGAGAAATTTCTGGTACTGTTTCAGGGGCATGCCTTCTGTCCAATGGGAGAGTTCCAGAATATAGACCTTTTCAAACACCTTGGATTCGGCAAACATGCAGTGATGTTGTCGCAATTCATCGGCCACCTGTTTCATGTACCAGAGCCTGTTCTCGTCTCTGACCATATCAGCCGCCATGGCCAGGGAGGTATTACCGACTTGGTAGATTGTTTTAACATCTGCTGGAATCATGCCGATTTTTTGAGCCTTCAGTGCGTCCACATAGGTCCCAGAAGCACCCGACATGTAGGCGGTCTCAATGTCAGCCACCTCTATACCAGCCTCCTGGCAGAGGGTGATGTGTCCGGCCCTGACGGATCCAATAGCTTTCCCGGCCTCCAGCAGGTCTTTTTCCGTAAACCGGATGCCGTCCGGCAGATGGATTTCCATATCCGTTGTGTTTATTTTGGGAATATTGATGAGATGGGCTTTTAGCCCTTGGCTGAGAAGGGCGACAACCCCGGTTCCCGTAATGCCCAAGGCTCTTAATTCACCCTTTTCCAGAACAGCCCCCGTGGCGGGATCCACCGTATCCCCCGGTAAAGTCATCATTTCTTTGTCAAGAATCAGGGTTTTCAATCTACCGTCAAGGGGTTGCCCTGCTTGTGCGATCCGTTTGAAGCCAACGGCTGAGTCACCGATTTCATCAGGTTCGAAGTCCACGTCGGAAATGGCACCGGGAAGGGCCAGAAGGCCGTCTTCAATCTGTTGGCCTTCCAGAGCTGGACCCGCAGCCGTGGAACCGGTATAGACAATGCCTTTGTAAAGAAGCGCCATTTCAGCATTGGTGCCGTAGTCCGTGACAATGGCTGTTTCCTCCTTTTCCAGCATGCCCGTTTGAATCATCATGGCCAAGGCATCTGCACCGATTTCATGGCGAACGGCCGGGGGTATCAAAACATTGGCATCTTCCGGTAAGTCAAGCCCGCTGATGTCCTTTGCCTTCAGGAGTTGGGCGTCTCTTTTGGGGGCCACAACCCCCAGGGATTCCAGCTTGCGCTTCCCAGCATAGGCCAGATCTCTGAATTCGATTCCCTGAAACAGGGAAAGTTGGATGGGGTTGCCACAAATGGCCAGTCGCACCACGTCCTTTTTTTTAATTTTCAAATGATCGATAAGATGATTGGCTGCCTGCACCATCACCGCGTGGGCACCTTCAATACCCACTTCCAGGGCAAAATGAAGGTGGTCGATCACATTGGCGCCGGGGAGCGGATGCCGGGTGGTAACCGCCGTGGATAGAATGATCCCTTCCTGATCAAGATCAATTGCGTGTCCTCGAAACCCGCTTGTGCCTAAATCCAGAGCAATACCCAATTTTGCCATTTGTTTTCCTGTCCTCCCTGTTGGTTTAAAAAAGTTTGCGATTACATTCGAAGCAAATCCAACCCTTTGTATCATCTCTGGTAATCTGGGCATAATGGCCATATTTCGCTTTATGTTCCTTCTTGATCTGGGCCCAGAATTGTTTGATCTGGGTGCAGGAAAGTCTTTTTCCTAAAAACGCTTCTACATCCGTGTGCAGGCGACCACATCTTGTACAGGCAATCATTTTTGTTAATTTCCAGTCCGATTGTGGAAACAATATTTTCTGTATGCATAAACAATAAGGATTCATTCAAAAATAAGTTATCAATTTTGGGAGTTGAGTCACCTGTCCTGCAAGGCGTGAAAATGCAGGCATATCGGGAATACGCCGACCATTCTTGTTATAATCAGGTCACAACGCAGCAGGACAGGATGAATCGGCTACCAAAATATAAAGTTATTTTTGAGTGAGCCCTAATGAAAGGAGCAGAACCCAGGAACCTAAATACCATGCTCTGCCCCCCCAAATCAAGTCTTACGACCCTATCTCAGCATTTTTAACAAACTGCTACAGCCCGTAGGATTCCGGGTTGAACCCCTTGACGTCCTTGTATTTGGCCAGGGACTGATCAATGAAAGTCCCTTCATCGTTGGGCAGTGCTTCGAGATCCTTCATGGCCTTGTCCAGGGCTCCTTTTTCCAGGGCCGTCAATTTCATCATGGAATCTCCCAGAATGATCTGGCCTGCCTTAAGGGCGGCGGCCTTGCCCCTGCTATAATAGCTTTCATTGTTATTCATCATGGCATTGCCGATTTCCCAGGCGTTGTCCGGGGCCAGAATCAGGCTGTGAGAATCCCTGTACATGTCAGAGTTGACCAGGATCGCCTTCATCTGTTCCTGGTAACCCAGTTCTATGGACGAATTAAGCATGGCGCAGTCGTACCCGAGGATCTCCGCGAATACGGAGGTGGTGGTGGCACCGAACATGTCGTGATATTCAACAGCCTCGTTGCTCCACACATCGCAGACTGACATGATGAGATTGCCGGCAAGGTCAGAATGGGCGCAGGCGCTGGTTTTTCCTTCAGTGGCGATGGGTACGCCGGATATGGCCTTGATAATCGGATTCTCGTAGGCGCAGTCCTTGGTGGGACCGGTGGCACCGCACTCATAGGCGACCAGGGTTCTGGAGGCAGAGATGGCCCTGGCCAAAGCTGCGATAACGTGTGGTACGTCCTTGGAAGTCATGCCACCCGCCATGAACATGGCTGTGTTGGCTTCAGAGCAGTTGGTGTCCCCGCCAGCAATGCAGCCGTTTTTCTTACAGATGGCGACGATCTTGTTCCATATCCATTCCATGTCGATGGCACCTAAGACCCCGGCACCGAACAGAAGGCCGCCGATATCGTTTCGAATAATGGCATGGTCGAAGATCTCCTTGCCGCCCATGGTTTCGATGGAGACGATGTCCGCGTGTTTGGAGCATTCTTCAAAGCTCTCCAGGATTTCATTTGTGTAGTCGCTGTCCCGCATGTGGTGCATATCGGGTTTGCGCAAATCCGCAGGGGTGGATCGATAAGCGGCTTTGAGACCATATTTTGCTAAATAATCATCCATTTGCCTGGCGGTTTGGGCAGCGATCTCCCCACCCCATTTGGGGTTGTGGGTCATCTGAAAGACGTGTTCATTTTCAACAATGAGGGTGGGGTGCCCGACAATGGTCATCCTCTCCAGGGCATCCCCATTGGCTTTTTCATATTCCCTGAGAAGGGTTTTTATGGTTTTTTCACTGCCCGGCCTGGGATGGGGCACCACCTCCGGATGGACAAATCCGCCACCTATTTCGATTCCTCGTTTGGTGGTGACCGGAAATTTTGCGGTCCCAAACATCATTTCAGCGCCACTGCCGTAAGCCATTTTCGTATATTTTGTCCGTGCCATTTTTTCTTCTCCTTGGTCTTAGGTTTTGAAATAAACAAAAAAAGATTTTTCCCCTATCCTGAAACGCGTTGACAATTTTCCCTCTATTTTTTACCCACCTCCTTTCAAAATTTCGATTTTACCTGCAAAGTTGCCAAAAAACGCTTGCAATTTTCAGGTTCTAAAAAAAATTAAGCATTCATTAGGATGCTGTCTTAATTACAATGCAATGAACGTGCCAAAACACTCACTTTTGCTCTTGCGTAAGATATTGATTTTTCTATAATTTATTACCTTTAAAATTTTAAATCTTACTGGTATCATCCTGCCTGCTACATTAGGTGGCAGGGGCAAATTTAAATGTCACCTGGCGTGACACTTGTCGCTCCTTGGAAGGAGTGTATTGGCACAGCCGAAGATAGAGTAACCGTCGGGTAATTCCCAGCATTCTGGCTGCGGCAGCTTTGTTCCCCGAAGTCATTTCAAGGGTTTTCAGGATGAGCTCTCGCTCCATTTCTTTTAAGGAAACACCTTCTTCGGGCAAATGTTTTATCCATCCGTCGCAAGCAGGGGAATCATTGCCAGTCTCTATAATTTCTTCGGGAAGGTCATGCATTGTGATTTTTTTATGGGAGCATGTCACCGCCAGCCTTTCCACAATGTTGGCCAATTCTCGAACATTGCCCGGGTAGGTGTAATTGAATAAATTATTTGCGGCGTCTTCGGTGAGGAAAGGTGCCTCTCGTCCCTCCCGTTCAGCTGTTTCATGAAAAAAATGATCCAACAACAGGGGAATGTCTCCACGCCTTTCCCGTAGGGAGGGGACATAAATAGGGACCACGTTGAGGCGGTAGAATAGGTCTTCTCGAAACCCACCT